>JBAXDA010000092.1:0-6158 GCA_037141215.1 Candidatus Firestoneibacteriota bacterium
GAGGCATAATGGGGCTGCTGCTGCCGGAGGACCTGATGAATTATTGCTCTGTACTGCACGGCTCGAAGGGTTACTGGTTCAGGACAAATGACGGAATACTGCCCCCGGGAGTTGAGAAGAAACTTGATTTTACGCCGGAAGGTTTTGTTGTCAGCAACCAAACCGGGGAGAGCATAAAGGGTTATTCAACATACATCTGGAGCGATTCGTTGGAGGCCAAGCGGGTAGAGCGGTTGATGAAGAAGTTAAGGAAAGAGCAACTGTATAAATAGAAACTCCCATAGTTTACAAAACGGCTGATAAATGGTAAAATTGCGCCAGAGTGATAATTGACCTGGAGAGACAAACTTTCTAATGATAAGAATCCTACTTTCGACAATAATAGCAATTCTGACGGCTCCGGCGCTTCTTGGCGCCGAAGTAAGCCTTGCGAATTATTTGCTTGAGGTAAAAAGCAAAAGCCCGGCTTACCTCGCCGCTGAAGAAGGGGAAAAGGCTGCCGGGCAGCTTCTTAAAGAGAATACCATTGCGGCCGGCGCATGGGGCTTTGTCGAAGGGCAGTATGGTAATGATAAAAGCCCTTCTTCAATGAGCATGCTTTACGGCGACAGCAGGACCCAGTCCGCGCTTAATCTCGGGTTATCCGGCAGAACTGATATAGGGCTTTCCGGAAAGATTTATTTCGGTCTTGCTCATACGACTCTTGGAGGAATACAACCGCTTGTAATCCCGCCCTTACCCCCAATTTCTTTCATAACGGATCCGGAATACTATACCTCCAAAGCCGCGGTGGAACTGAAGCTTGATCTTTTGCGGAACTCTTTAGGAAGAGAGGTTAGGGCGCTGTCTAATGCAATGGAGAAAAAGAACAGGGCGGCCTTGCTTGAAAAGCAGTTTGCAAAAAAACAGTTCCTCGCAGAGGCAGAAAAAGCCTACTGGAAGCTCTCGCTTGCCAGAGAAGCTGTAAAGATAAACGAAGAACTTCTCCTGAGATCCGGCAGACTGCATACCTGGATGAAGGAAAAAATAAGCCTCAACTTGATGGACAGAGACGATATACTTCTTGCGGATTCCGATCTGAAATTCCGGGAACTCGAGCTCCTGAATGCTCTGGATGAAGAGAAAAGCGCCGCAAGGACTTATAATGCGCTGAAAGGAAATAATTCTGAAAAGGTAAAGGATGAACTTTCTCTTCCGAAAGAAGCAGCTCTTAAGATTGCTATGCCGGTCGTGATGCCCGGGAGACTTGATATTGAAGCCCTACTGTTGAACATAGAAGCGGGTAAGGCTTCAGCGGTAATGAAAGCGGAGGGAGCAAAACCGGAGCTTTCTCTTTCGGGGGCGGCCTCCTTAAACAGCCAGTCCGCGGGATTAAATGATACACTCTCCGGAGCTTTTAATACAGATCACGGGGTCTACGGTCTTAATATTAACTTAAGTGTGCCTTTTGATCTGGGAGAGCGGGAGAAACTTATAGCAGGGTATGAGTCCGAAGCAAAGGCCGGAGAGAAGTATTTGGCGCAGAAACAATTGGAAGCCGCGGTGGAATGGCAGGAACTGACGAGGAAGCAATCCGAAGTTATTAAAAGGCTTAAGCTTCTTGCTGAATTGGAGTTTTTGCAGAAAAGAAAAGCCGATGCCGAGCAGGATAAATTGAAAAAAGGCAATACTGTCACCTTTCAAGTGCTTATGTACGAACAGGATTGGGCAAAAAGCCGGCTTGGTATAATACAGGCAAAGCAGGGACTGGTGGAGCTTTTAGCCAGGATAAGACTGTACTGAGGCTTGGGATTTTAGGTTGGAACCTAAGCCCCAAGTTTCTAAGCATCAAAAGTCAGGCAAAAATTCTTTTTTAAAGGATCAAAATGGGTATAGCCGAAGTTTCCATAAAACGCCCGGTCTTTATTTACTGCGTCTTTATCGTGATGATAATAATCGGGGTTCTCAGTTTTATGCAGATCCCGGTTGATCTATTCCCGGATGTTAAGATGCCTTTTATAATGACCACCGTTATTTATCCCGGAGCCGGCCCTGAAGAGATGGAAACTCTTGTCGTAAAACCTCTCGAAGAACAGTTCCGGACCATCTCAGGGGCCAAGAATGTCACCTCTTTCTGCAATGAGAGCTTCAGCACTACTTTTGTGGAGTTTACCCTTGAGACGCCCCATCAGGAAGCGGAACAGCAGATCAGAACAAAAGTATCACTGGCAAGATCCAAAATGCCAAAAGAGATAGATGAACCGGTTATTCAGAGGTTTGATTTTGCAGATCAGCCCATAATTCAAATGGCCTTGCTGGGCAAAATTCCGTCGAATAAACTTTTTGAAATAGCAGAGAATGAAATAAAGCCTGCGCTGGAGCAGGTGAACAAAGTCAGTCAGATAAAACTCTTTGGCGGAACAAAAAGAGAGATACAGGTACTGCTTGACCGTTCAAAAATGGATTACTATACGATGTTTACGGGCCAGGTCGCGCAGGCTATCGGCATGAGCGGCCAGAATGTGCCGCTCGGGAAAAAGGCGGACGCTCTCGATCTGAGCAAAGAATGGATCTACAGATCTCTCGGAGAATTTCGCGACACAAAGGATATAAAAAATGTTGTGGTGAAATTTGCAGGCAATGATGTGCCGGTCCGACTTTCTCAGGTCGGGGAAGTAGCCGACACCTTCAAGGATGAATTCAGCAGGGCTTATGTAAACGGAGAGACTTCAATAGTTATAAATGTGCACAGGCAGAGCGGGGCAAACACGGTCGCGGTCGCGGCCGAAGTAAATAAAAAATTAAAGGTTCTGAAAGAAGAGACGGAGAGAAAGCACCCGGGAGTTAAACTGGAGATTCTCCGGGACGGAGCCCAGGCCATCAGGAACAATATACTTGATGTTGAAGAATCCATAATAATAGGCATAATACTTACAGTGATAGTTGTTTTTCTCTTCCTCGGCACTCTGCGCTCCACGATTATTACAGGAATAGCGATACCAAACTCCCTGATCTGCGCTTTTGTCTTGATCTATGGCGCGGGGTTCTCCATCAATATGCTCACACTGCTTGCTCTGAGCCTTGTGGTGGGTTTGCTTGTGGATGACGCCATCGTCGTCCGCGAAAATATATTCAGGCATATGACAAAACTCGGCAAATCCCCGGTTGCCGCGGCTATTGACGGGACAAAAGAGGTCATGCTTGCAGTTGTGGCAACTACGCTTGCCGTTATCTCGGTCTTCGGCCCGATAGCGTTCGTCGGGGGTATAGCAGGCATGTTCTTGAAACAATTCGGGCTTGCAGTCTGTTTCGTAATGCTTATTTCGCTCTTTGACGCTCTGACAATGGGGCCTATGCTTTCCGCTCAGTTTGGAGCCGAGAGAAAGACCGGAACGGCTCCCGGGCTTTGGAATAGGCTGACTTCCCCTGTGCTCTCGCGTTTTGAGCGCTTCCAGGAATGGCTGACGGTGAAATATGAAATCATACTCATAAAAACTCTAAAGAACAGAATAGCAGTCATAGCAGGAGCTGTTCTGCTTTTTGCGCTGAGCATAATTACAGTCTTCTATATCCCTAAGACATTTCTTCCGCAGGCGGACCAGGGAGAATTCACGGTGGAATTTGAAACGCCGGCCGGCACCTCTCTTGCTTCCACGGACGATCTCTTGAAAAAAGCGGACGAGATAATCAGAGCCAATAAAGAAGTGGAAATAACTTCCTCAATCTCGGGTTCGGAGAACGGGGATTCAACAAGCGGCTGGTTTTACGTAAAACTTGTGCCGCGCGCCGGCAGAAGCATGAGAAGCAGTGAATTCAAAGAAGTTCTGCGGAGACAGTTGGCAGAGTATGACAAGTACCACCTTAGCGTTACTGATTACGATGTCATGTTCGGCGGACAGAAACCTTTTACCCTGAATCTTTTCTCTGATGATCCCGCGGCGTTAAAAGAATCCGCCGAGAAAATAACGGCTGAGTTGGCTAAATTTCCGGGATATGTCGCCCCCGATATGAACTACAGGGAAGGCAAGCCGGAGATGAGGATAGTTTACGACGAGACAAAAACCAAGCAGGTGGGCGTTTCCACTCTCATGGCAGGAGGGGAGATAAGGGCGCAAGTGGAAGGCGTAACGGCGGCAAAATTCCGCGAGAACGGAAAAGAATTTGACATAAAAGTGCGGCTTAGAGAAGAAGACAGGGATATAAAAAGAGACTTTAAACTGATAAAGGTCCCTAATATGAATTACAGGCTTATTAATCTCTCTCAGGTCGCAGAACTGGAGCCGGCTGCCGGCCCCGCGCAAATATCAAGGAAGAACGGGATGCGGATGATCTCCATCGGCGCGGATCTTGCCAAAGGGTACGGTGTCGGTGATTTGATGAGCCGAGCTGACAGCATTATTAAGGAAAAGAAACTTCTTCCTTCGGGTGTCTTTATGAGATATGAAGGACAAGGCGAGCAATTTGAAGAAATGAGCCGCAATCTGGCGCTTGCCGGGATTCTCGCGGTGCTCTTCATTTATCTTGTGCTTGCCAGCCTATACAATTCTTTTCTTACGCCTTTCGCGCTCCTGCTGCCGCTGCCGCTGGCTCTCTGCGGGGCCTTCACAGCTCTCTGGGCAGGAAATTTGCTGAGTAAGGTGTTCCCTTCTTACTTCGTTCCGCTCTCACTGGACATATTTTCCATGATAGCGATAATAATGCTGCTGGGTATAGCGACCAAGAACTCAATATTGCTTGTTGACTATACTAATCAACTCATTGCAAAAGGCATGGATATGAAAGAAGCCCTGGTTGCGGCAGGAAAGACCAGACTAAGGCCTATCATCATGACATCTTTTACTCTTGTTGCCGGGACTCTTCCCATTGCAATAGGTTTGAATGAAGCCTCAAGGCAGAGGGTCGGCATGGGTTATGTGATAATCGGAGGCGTGATAACTTCTACTCTGCTTACGCTGGTGGTCGTGCCGGCGGTGATGAGTTTCTTCGGGAAACGAAAGAATATCCTTGAGAGTGTTCCGCCTGCCGCTTCAAAAAAACAATAGCAGCTACTTTGAAAAAGTAATACCTGGTCTCTGCGGCTCTCTCAGCGTTCTTTGTCATTGCCGAAAGATGTTTAGTTGTAAAATTTAGCGAAGAGCGTGATTATTATCTCGTAATTTCGCCTTTACATAAAACCTTATAAATGCTAAAATCACTTGCTATGAAAGTGGGCGGCTTGTATGCTTCGCCCAAGAGTTAAGATGATATAGACGAAGATACACGTCCTTGACCTGAACGAAGTGAAGGGTCAAGGATTAGCGAAGATTACATTTAAAATAACTATGTTCTCATTTAATTGGGCGGTTAGCTTGGCATCGCTCAGCAAAGTCAGATTGTAAAGAAAGCGATGCCCATCCAATCACGAAGCACTTTTCGGGATTGGACAGTTGTATAATCGGGTTGAAATATAAATAGTCTCATTTAATTGGGCGGTTAGCTCAGTTGGTTAGAGTATCTGCTCGACAAGCAGAGGGTCACTGGTTCGAGCCCAGTACCGCCCACCATGTATTATTCCTGAATATGATTGCAAATTATCACAATGAGGACAATTTGATAAAATGTTCTAAGCACTCAAGCAATGAAGCTGTCACGGTCTGCTCTATGTGCGGGAAAGGCGCCTGCAAAGAGTGCAAGGTTAGGCTTGTCGGACGCAACTATTGTCAATCCTGCGCCGATGATCTGGTCAAAAAAGGCGCGATAGTTTCGCTGAAGAAACTTTACGATGTTCTGAAAGAGAAGAGAAAGAAGCACCGTGTTCATGTGCTGGTACCCGCGGTGATTAGCGTTGCCGGAGAGAAAGCAGCAACTTATAAAAGTCTTATTCATAATATCAGTGCCAGCGGGGTTGGCGTAATCTCTGACAAGCCCGTTGACCTGAACTCTATTGCATTTTTAAATTTTAAGCTTCCAAACGGGAGTGTTCTTAAGGATGTTCAGGGTGGGGTGATAAGATCAGAAAAAATAGGGGTTAAATATAGTCTCGGCATCCTCTTTATGAATATCCCTGAAAAACAAAAGCTCATTGATAATTTCATATTTGATGCTAAAAAACACACTGATTCCGAATCAACTGCTATTGACATGTCTAATTTCGTTATGTAAGACAGAACACTTCCTGAGCGGTATTTTTGAGCGCTAAC
>JBAXDA010000093.1:0-6156 GCA_037141215.1 Candidatus Firestoneibacteriota bacterium
TTCAAGCTCTTTCTTTTGCGTTCTAATTAATTCCGTTAATTTATGATTTAGGGTTACATCCCTTAAGCTTACACCCAATCCTTGTTTAACTTTAAATGCGACAATATCAATATACTTTTTACCGCTCTTTGTTTTAATAGTTACAAGGTTGGATTTGGCGTTCTTTTCAGGTTTTTTAATTCTCCTGTAAATATCTTTTATATTCCTATTTTCCATTTCAAACTTTATACTCTCTAAATTCTTGCCGACAATATTTTCCCTGCCTGCTTCAAGTATTTTTAATCCGCCCTGATTAATGTTCAATATATTCAAATTCTTGTCAATAATCATGACGCCATCCGAGGTTGAGTCTATATAATCTCTAAATTCCAAACCTGATTGTTTATGCCTGGTTTCGGCTGTCTTAATTCTTTCTGCCGCCGCCTTTGTTTCCGTAATGTCCCTGAACATATCTATTATTACTTTTTTCCCTTCCAGCTCCTCAACCCGCGAGCTTATTTTTACTGTCCTGCAAGTTCCGTCTTTCTTAACAATAGCTGCCTCAAAATTATTTGAGCCGTCTTTAACAACTTTTTTAAAATGTTCCTTGTAGTATCCGGCTTCATCTGCAGAATACAGCAAAGACAAGTCGTTCCCGATTATTTCCCCTCTTGCCCTGCCGGTCAGTTTTTGGGCCATTTCATTTGCATCGATGATTATATGTGTCCGAATATCAATGACAATGACCGCGTCATTCAAAGAATCAAACAGCCTCTTGTATCTGCTTTCGTTATCTTTCATTGTTTTCCCGTCTGATTTTTCACCGATAGCGCTTTTTTAAGGTTTTCTGCTAACCTTTACCGATTTATATCATATTTTAGGATTTAATTTCAAGCCCATTAAGCGGACTGCAGGGAGGGGGTAGGAATATTAAACCAGGCCAAGAACCACCGGTTTTGCGCCCAATTTGCGCTAAATTAAGGTATAACCGGGATAAATATCAAAGGAAGATTGAATAATTCCGGCGGGGATCGCGGAGCAGAGAAGCAGGAGCAACAATATGTAAGCGGTTTTATTTGTCATACCCGGTGCGTCCTCAAAACATTTTCATATCTTTGCAGCGCTATTTTACTTCCGTAATCTTTCTTCCCTTTTTCGCGCAAACCCTGTTGAAGCGTATTTTCTCAACATCGCTCAGCACGAACGGAACCCGCCTGTCGCCTTTCGAAGTCTCAACCGTGACCGAATCAAATACAATGTTCTTCGCATGCCTTACGAAAAAGCCGAAGCTCGGCAGTATGGAGTCAAAGATTCTGTTGTAGGGATAGTGGTCCGAGTTTTCAGGAACTCCCGCGCCCTCGGGATCGTTAAGATAATTGCCTTTGAGGAGTTTTGTTCCTGTCTGATTAAGATTTTTATTCATGCGCTTAACCGACGCGATATCAGAAGGGCTGTGTCTGGATATCTGAATGCTGATATTCTTCAGCAAGACCTTTTCTATCCGGTTTCCGGGATACCCCGTAATGGAGCAGGAAACCGGCCCGGCGTCCCTCGCGGTAATGTTTGAAAGCGTTATCCTTCTTAAAGCTCCGCGGAATTTCTTTTTCAGGCCCTTCACGCGGGTGAGCCTGTTGCCCAGCTTCATAAAGACAGGCGTCTCAACCCCTTCAATATTAACATTGCTGATGCTGATGTCTTCCATAAAGCCGCCGTCGACACTGCCAAAGTCCAGGCCCATCAAACCCTGCTTTGCCTTTAGGGGATGATGCACTTTCTTTGCCCGCGAGGGTTTAATCACGCAGTTTGAAATATGGATTTGCTTGAAACCGCCGGCAGATCCCGTCCCGAATTTAATTCCGGACGCGTGGGAACTCAGGATACAGTTCGTTACCAGAACCTCTTCGCAGGGGCGGTTGCCGTGGGACTTGAAACAGAGCGCGTCATCGGAAGAATCTATTTTGCAGCCGGAAACTATTACTCTTTTACAGCCGTCTATGTCCAGCCCGTCATTATTATAATTCGCATGGGCGTAAACACTGATTCCCCGTATAGTGAGGTTTTCGCATTCAAAGTAGCGTTGAACCCAGAAAGCGGAGTTGATAAGGCTTATACCCTCCACGCGGATATTTTCGCATCTTACAAAGTGAATGCCGAAAGGGCGGTCCGGGCTGTCGCCGATATTATCCCGGAATACTTCATGCCCGCCGTTCGGAGAGATTACCCCTTCTCCGGTTATGCTGATATTTTTCTGCTTAAAGGCGTAGATGAAAGCGCGCCAGGGAGCCTTGTCCAGAGTTGAAGGAATGTTATGTTTTATGTGCGGGTACAAAGACGGGTCCGGGCGCCCCAGAAGAGTTGCCCCTTTGGAAAGATGAAGGGTTACATTGCTTTTCATAAAAAGCGTCCCCGTGCTGTAAGTCCCGGGAGATAACATTACCGTGCCGCCTTTTACACTGCACTCGTCTATGGCCTTCTGGACTGCGGCAGTGTCGTTACCGATTCCGTCCCCTGCCTCGCCGACTCCCTTTACATTAACTATTCTTCTAAACATGCCCATAATTCCTCTCTTTTTTTGAACTCACTGAGGGACAGCTGTCCCTCATTTCATGCTACATTTCATTCCAGGGAACAGACAGGATTTTTTCAGAAAGCTTTTCTTTTTTGCCGCCATATGTTATTACATAACCTGTTTCGCATTTTGACTTGTATTCTTCCATGAAAGAAACAAGTCCTTTCAATTCGGATAATTTTACTGAGGAAGAAGCTTTGATTTCTACAGGTATCACTTTGTTTTTCATATCCAGTACGCAATCAACTTCCAGTCCTGAATTTGTACGCCAATAATTAACCTTAATATTGCTGTTAACCGATCTTGTTCTTCTTATGAGCTCAAGGATTACTGCGTGCTCGAACAAGACTCCTTTCTGGGCGTTTACCATTTCAGGCACAAGCGGAAGTCTCGCAAGCGCATTTCTCACGCCTGTGTCAAAGAAATAATACCTGCTTGAAGATAACAGTCTTTTTCTGGCGCTTGTAAGATACGGATCAACTCTTTCTACTATCAGAGTATCTTCGAGTAAATTGTAATATTCTTTAATTGCCGGCTGGCTCACTCCGGATTGCTGCGATAGCTTTGTGAAATTCGGGCTGGTGCCGGACTCCGACGCTGCCAATTCAAGGAATTTGGAAAACGCGCCTATCTTTCTGCTTAAAGCTTCTGATCTTATTTCTTCTTCAAGATAGGTGTCCGAATAGGCCTTCAAATATTCCACTCTGTCATCCTGAGTAGAAAGGGCTATACCGGGCAGAGAACCAAAGACCATTATGTCTTCCAGGGAATATTTGAAATTATGATTTATGTTGGAAACAGCCAGCTCAGAAATAGCCCCCGGGTTCAAAAGGCCTAACTCACCAAACATCAAAGGGTCCAGTCTGAATCTTTTTACTCTGCCGGGCAAAAGATTCACTCCTGCGCGCTTTAATTTTCTGGCGGAAGATCCTGTAATGATAAAGTTGGCGCGTTTTTCATCTATAAGCAATTGAACTGAATCAAATAGCGCGGGAACCTTTTGAGCCTCATCAATATAGATCAGCGATTTTGGATTTCCGGCTCTTACCTCCCTGATTAAACGGGCGGGATCGGCTTCAAGCGATATTCTGATGGACGGGTCTTGTAAAGGATACTCCCTATAGTTCTTTTCTTTAGTCAAATATTCCTTGACCAGAGTTGTCTTGCCGACCTGTCTTGGCCCTAAAATAAAACAAGATTGGCGTTTCTTTACCAGCTCGTCCATTTTGGCATTCAGGTACCTGTTTAGTGGTTTATATTGTCTGTGCATATCTAAAGTATACATTATATTTGCACATCTGTCAAGCACCTAAACAAGCAAAGAGCCTTTCTTCAATTTGGAGTGAGCGTGCTTGCGTATCAAAAGGACTAACAGCGTTTTATGAACAGGAAATACTAATTGTGTTAGTTATACAAATATGCGGGCGCGTTTCCCGAAATCTGTTAAAATACTCGCCGCCACGGGATATAATTCCCATATGAACAATCCCTCAGAGTTGCCCCTTTGAAAATATGAAGGGCTACATTGCTTTTCATAAAAAGCGTCCCCGTGCCGTAAGTCCCGGGAGATAACATTACAGTGCCGCCTTTTACACTGCACTCGTCTATGGCCTTCCGGACTGCGGCAGTGTCGTTACCGATTCCGTCCCCTGCCTCGCCCCCGGAAAGGGCCGTTAGCGTCAATTTCCTTAGCTTCTCCATTTTTCAAACTCCATTATGACGGCTGATACCATTTTGAACGCCTCAAACATCTTCACCTGTGAAGTCTCCACCTCATAGCCGCCGACTGTGTACGCGTTCGCGTGCGGCAGGTAGCTTAAATATCCGGTAGAATTATACAAGATAAAAGTCCACTTGAAAGGCGAGTTCCATTTTATCTCCAGCCCCGGCTCGGCAAGAAGTTCTCCGGGCACCCCGGTAAAACAAACATCACCGAGGCGGAGGAACTGCACTCTTACCTTCTCGGCCTTTTTCCCCGCAAAAAGAGGCATAAGAGAATGCCCGGGTTTCTTGCCTATCTTGAGCGTTACATTGATAGACTTTGTCTCGACCACAGGGTCTGATACTTTGCAGCCGGGAGTCTTCAGCGCCGTCTTAAATCCCGCACTGACCTCTTTTGCAAGCAGCCTTCCCATCTCTTCCATCCTGGTAAATCCGCCTTCGTAATATTTCGGATGAAGGTCGCCGCATGCGCCGGTGGAAAAAAGGCAAAAGCCTCCCAGGTTTTTTTCAAGGTTTCTGCGCAGAGAGCCGGGATAATCGGAAGTAATCAGATACGATCTGCCGCCCCTTTTCTGGGAGACAAGAGGATGCGCCGAATAATTAACGATAACCGCCTCGGGCTGCAGTCCGCCTTTCTTTACAAAATATACCGCTCCAAGTTCGTTATCGACCGTGCCTTTCGCGAGCGGTCTTTTATCTTTGTGGTGCGGAAGAAACAGGAACCTCTTACCCTGCAGGATGACCCTGCGGTTTATGTTCAAAGGCACATCAGTTGAGTTGCAGTAAACTTCAACGGGGACCATCTTTAAGAATCCCCCCGAGACAGCCTTGACAGCAAGCGAAACAAGCTCTTTTGAATAGGCAAGGTCCCTCATCGCCTCTTTTGATGTCGAACGAGTGTGCGGGCCGGAATGCGTGTGGGTGCAGGTAAGGATAACATCGGTCTCTTTTATGGAAAGTTCTACGGCGCAGGCTTTCCTGATGGAAGATATCAGGCTCTCATCCATACCGAGAAGGTCAAAGCTTAAAAGCACTGCCTTCTTTTTACCGTATAAGAATGCGATACCTGAAAGGAAAAGTTCATCGTAGATGCCTTTGGAATAATTGAAAGCGCCATAACCGGCAAGGCGCGTACCGACTGGCGGGGTTATGGGGATCCTAAAAGTCCTTATCTTCAGCATTTTGTCCTGCGGGTCTGAGAAAATTGATATTTTATCATTTTAATTTTCTCTTGCATGTTCTTTTCCAATCCCGGTTGCCATTATCTTCCAACCCACAACTACCTCTTTTTACTAAGAGTATATTCTTCCTCTTTTCTACTACTAATCATTGACCAAAGCATTGTTCCCAGCAAGACAATCAGAATAAAGCCCAAAGTTATCCCTATGGGTATTTTGTACAGACTTGCGAGCAGCATTTTTATACCGATGAATACCAGGATTATTGAAAGGCCGTAGGTAAGATACTTGAATTTTTGCATAACCCCTGATAATGCAAAATAAAGAGCCCGAAGCCCCAGAATCGCAAAAATATTCGAGGTAAATACTATAAACGGATCCAGTGTAATGGCAAATATCGCGGGGATAGAATCAACGGCAAAGACGATATCAGTGGTTTCGACCACCAGAAGCACTACAAACAAGGGCGTGGCGAAGCGTCTGCCCTCTATTCTTGATATAAATTTATCGCCTTCGTACTTGTCCGTAACAGGCATAAGTTTCTTAAATATTCTTAGTATTATATTATTTTCAGGATGGAGTTCCTTGTCTTTATACATTGTCATCTTTATCCCGATAAAAACCAGGAAGGCTCCAAATATATATATCACCCAGTGAAATCTCTCTATTAATGCAATTCCTGCAAAGATAAAAAGAAACCGCATTACC
>JBAXDA010000094.1:0-6131 GCA_037141215.1 Candidatus Firestoneibacteriota bacterium
AAATAATATTGCAGACCTGGCCGGAGCGGTTAAGGCCGGCATGGAAAGAGCGGCAGCTGAAGGTTATGTGGTTTTCAAGGATGGTGAGAGAGGGCTGAACGGCCCTCTTTTTATTCAAAAACAAAGCATTCCGGGCGGGGAACAATTGCCAAAAAATAATGCAGTCCTGCTGAAAGGTTTCTACGAACAAATACGCGAATGCGTGAAATGCCGTCTGGGAGAAACCAGGCAGAATTTTGTTTTTGGCGAGGGAGACCCGGAAGCAAAACTCGTTTTTATCGGTGAGGCTCCGGGAGCCGATGAAGATGAGCAAGGGAGGCCTTTTGTCGGCAGAGCGGGCCAACTGCTCACAAAAATAATTGAATCCATAGACTTTAAGCGGGAAGAAGTATTTATAATGAATGTTCTTAAGTGCCGGCCTCCGGAAAACCGGCCTCCTGAACCGGAAGAGGTTCAGCAGTGCTGGCCGTATCTCGAGAGACAGCTTGAAATAATAAAACCCAAAATAATATGCACCCTCGGGAATCCCGCTACACATAATCTTTTGAAGAACGAAACGGGAATATCAAAACTGCGCGGCACGAAGCAGGACTATAAAGGCATCCTGGTTATTCCGACCTACCATCCGTCCGCCTGTTTAAGGAATCCCAATTTGAAAGTTGATGTTTGGAAGGATGTAAAATTCATAAGGAAGGAATATGACAGACTTTGCGGCAGTCGCGATTAATGCTCCCTCGGATATATCCTTCCATTACAAAGTCCCGGAAGAATTAAAAGGCAGGCTTGGGCTTTATCAGCGTGTTGTAATTCCTGTGAGAAAAAGAAAAGAGATAGGGTTCATTACGGGGTTTCCTGAAACCAGCGCCGTCCCCGGGTTAAAATTTATAGAGGGGCTTTATGACCCGTTTCCGCTTCTTGACGGCAGGCTCTCTGAACTGGCCGGCTGGCTTGCCGGAGAATATTCCTCTTCGCTCGGCATGGCCCTGCACACAATGCTCCCGGATAAACTCAAAGCAAATCCTCCCAAAAGAAAAAAATACTCCGCGCTTGTAAAACCTGAAATGAAAAGCGGAGCAGTTTCTTCCTTGGTAAAATCTATTCAGGCTCCGTCAAAAGAAAGATTTGAATATTACTTTTGCGCGGCTGCGGCGGTCTTAAAGTCCGGGCGTAAAGTTATGTTTGTGCTTCCTGAAACAGGGATGCTCCGGGAGTTTGCAAAAAGGGCCGAAGAAATTCTTAAGGTTAAGTCCGTTCAGCTACACGGTAAACTTCCCTATGGAAAATTTTATGAAGCTCTGACAGCCCTTCTTTCGCCGGAAGCCTGCGTCATAGCGGCTTCCAGGCAGGCAATCTTTCTGCCTGTCAACGGGCTTGGGCTGGTAATCATAGAAGAAGAGAATGCGCAAAGTTACCGCAGCGAAGAAACTCCAAAATTCCTTACCCGGGATGTCCTGGTAAAAAGAGGCGAGCTTGAAGGTTTTGATCTTCTTCTCGGCTCTTATCTGCTTTCGCTTGATACCAGAGTAAAATTCCCGCCGATACTTGACCTCTATCCCGGGTTTGACCGCCTGAATATTCTGCAGTTTTCTGAAAGGACCAGGCTCCTCTCTCCGCTTGCGTTAAAGCCCGTTGAGCGCGCCATTAAGGCGGGAATGAACGCCGTTATAATCACAACAAGAAAAGGTTTCTCAACTTCATTTTACTGCAACGACTGCAATTATCTTTTTAAGTGCGAGGCTTGCGGTATTTCCCTGGTCAGGCACGCTGATGCCGGCGGAACCTTGCGCTGCAGGTACTGCGGAAAGAGCGTCAGAGTTCCTGATGCCTGCCCAAAATGCAAAAGTTCTTTCCTGGGCGGGGCAGGATTTGGAGCCGAGAAGATTGAAGCAGAAGTTAAACGCCTGCTTCCCGAAGCCGCCGTTATCAGGATAGATTCGGAAAGATTTCAAAAAGCAGGGGAAAAATGGTTTATGCGCGAGGAGTTTGCCTCGTCAAAAGGCGCGGTCGCGGTAGGGACTCAGCTGGCTGTCAGCCTGCTTAAAGGGCTAAAAGAAGGAGTGGTCGTTGTTGTCGGGCTGGAGTATATTATGAACCTGAATGATTACACCTCCACTGAACTTGCCGCTTCTTTCCTCGCCGGGATCTGCGACCTTACGCCTCCGGGAGTGAAGATAATACTGCAGGTGAAAGATCTGAAGAATCCTGTTGTTGCGGCAATAGTTGAAGGCGATATTAACAGATATATAAAGGCTGAGCTTAAAAGCAGGGAAGATCTGGATTACCCCCCGTATTTTCGCCTGGCTTTCGCGCGCGTAAAGGGAAGGACTGAAGCTGAATTGAAAAATTATTCTGAAGCCTTTGCCTCTGCTGCGGGAAAACTTGCCGGGAAGAGCGCGGTGCTTCTCGGGCCCTTGCCTCTTGAAAAACAGTACGGCTATTTCATGGAGCAGTTCCTGTTGAAATCAAAGGAACCCCTCGGCCCCCTGCTGAACAAAGTAATGGCTGAACTTGAAACAGCGAAACTATCTATCAGAAAAAACCTGGACATCGACATCCGATAAGTATTTATACCCCTAATGTTGGTAGTCTCAATCGCAATGGTAAACAAACTGGTAGCCGCAACCGACGCATCAGCAAGGTAGCAATGTTTTCCCCGTTGGTAGCCGCAACCGACGCATCAGCAAGATAGCAATATTTTCCCCGTTGGTAGCCGCAACCTTTAGGTTGCGTGAAAAACAGCAAAATCGGCACCTATAAAACGCAGGCTGAAGCCTGCGACTACCCCAGTTAAAAATTATCCAGGGAGCACCAATGCAATACAAAACACCAATTATAGAAAAACCGCATAGGCTTCCGAAAGAGTTTTACAAAGGAGAAATAACGGTATTTTATACTCTTTGTATAAAAGATAGGAAAAAACTATTTGAGAACAGTATTACAGTCGGTGTTTTTGTAAATATTCTCAGGGAGGCTCTGGAAAAATTCAAATGCAGGGATTTTGCATATGTTTTTATGCCGGATCATGTTCATTTGGTTATAGAGGGAGCAGAGGAATCCTCTGATCTCTGGAGTATGATAAAATGGTATAAACAGAAAACAGGCTATTGGCTATCGAAAAACGCTGAAAATATTAAATGGCAAAAAGATTATTACGACCACATCCATCAAAAGAAATCTGATTTTACAGCTAATATGGTTTATGTTCTAAACAATCCTGTCAGGAAAAAACTCTGCGACGATTGGCAAAAGTATGAATTCATAGGTTCTATTAGTTATGACATTAAAGATCTCATCAATTGGTAGCCGCAACCGACGCATCAGCAAGATAGCAATGTTTTCCGAAATGGTAGCCGCAACCGACGCATCAGCATGATAGCAATGTTTTCCGAAATGGTAGCCGCAACCTTTAGGTTGCGTTTATCTATGGCGCAGGCTGAAGGCCTGCGGCTACCCAATCTATTCTGTTAGTTTCTTCAGCGTATCTGCTTCCTTGAAGAATTCCTCGGGAGTCATTGATCTCATAAAGACCATTCCTCGTGTAGCCCTGAGGCGCGGTATTGAGCTTGAATAGAAAAAATCCCTTCCCAAACAGGCCTTCATTACGGAGTACTGCTCCACCATTATCTTCTGAGCCAAATCGCAGAAAGGCCCGTCGTATTCATAAGAGGGGAAAGAGGCTGCCCGCTGTGAGCCGTAGCATTCCAGAAACGCGCTTTTTGTACTGGCAAAAGAATTCATAGAAACCGGCACAAAAATGTCCGCTTCCGAAGGATGGAACCTGAACCAGACATTTCGGTATCCCCAGATTTTTACCCTGCGCGTTTTGTCCGCCGCCAGGTAAAGTTTCAGGGCCTCGGAAATTGTCTGCAGGATTTTGTAATGAGTGTCCGGCCCGCTTGCTTCCGGATCCATTGCCACGGTGATGACATCCGGCCTCGTTTTTTCCATAAGCGCGAGTGTGGGTTTAACATCGCGGTCTGTCTCCGGGTTCTGCGTAAAAATATCTCCCGTATAAAATCCCAGGCGCAAGTGATGGACATAGGAGCAGTCAAAGCCCAAATGTCCCCAGAGCAGTTCTTCCTCCCATTCGCGTATCATGCCTTTTAATTTTTGTATGACCGGAGAATCTTTTTTGCCGGGATAAGCCGTTATGAAATACTCGCTGATATTTTTAAGTTCTTTCCTGAGCAGCGCCAGGTTGTCCGTGCCGGTGAGTTCTATCAGATTGCGGAGAAATCTTCTTGCTTCGCCTTCGCGCTGCATCTCCGCGCTGTTTGCCGCGACGCCGTCGAGGAACTGATAAATATCCCTGTTCTTACTTTTTAGATCCCCGGGAGAAAAATAACCCTTCTTGATTAATTCCTCCAGCCCGCCTTTTTCCAGGAAGGATTCAAGATTTCTGATGAACTGCAGAATATAAATATTTGTCACGGAGGTAAACCCGCTTGTGAGCGTCGCGAAGTGGTGAGAATTTCTGGCGCTTCTTACCAGGTGCAGTATGTACGGCATATAGCCGAGCATTATATCGTCGTGGTGGGGAGCTGTATGCAGGAAGTTCAGGTCTTCAAGAGTTTCCACTCCCTTAAGGATTCTTTTTTTAAGATCGGCGTCTATTTTGTTCGCGACGGTTTCTATCTGGACATTCTTTTTTAGGAGCAGGCTTCCGAGCCTGTCGGCGGCCGCATTGCGGCTGGTAAGTTCTTTAAGTTTAATTTTATCTCTGAACGAAATATCTATAAGTATTTTTTCCTGTTTTCTGTAGCTGAGTTTTGGATTTGAGGAAAGTTCCTGAAATTGTCTTTCGGAAAGCCGGCAGGCCGCGCCCTTCGTGGCGTAGAATCTTGCGCCCGAAAGCTGCTGAAGAGAGGTGGCAGGATACAATACATTCGGCTCGCGCTCAACTGCGTCTCTAACTACTTTTGCCTTGCTCTCTCCGGCTGCGATTATTATTGCGGTTGAGGTTTCATTTCTTGTAATTGTCCTCAGTCCGATTGTTATCACGACTTTGTGACGGGAGATTTCTATTCCACCCAAGTCTCCCGCTGCCGAAGCCGCAGTCTCATAATTTATAGGGATGAGGCGTGTTGTGGAAAAATGATCCGATCCTCTTATATTAAAACCGATGTGCCCGTCGGGGCCGATGCCTCCGAGAAAAAACCCGATGCCCCCGAGTTTTACAATCTGTTCCTCGTACTCCATGCAGTATTGGTCGGCAGCGGTTATAGCATCGGCCTGAGCTCTTTCTGCCTCGTTAATAGGTTTACGGTGGCGGAGAGAGAGGTCCACCTTGCCGGGAAACACCGCTCCGAGATCCTTTCCGCGAGGCGCGCCTTTTTTCCAGCAATCAAGCAGAAGAGCTTTCTTCGGGTCAAGCCCGAATTCTTTGAAATAGAACCTATTAATATAGAAGGCGAAACTATTTTCCTGGGCGGGATTAAGGGGATAGAATTCGTCTATCTGAACAAAACTATAAGCCCCCATCCGGGGTTTTTTCGAGGTATTTATGCCCTGCGCGCCCAATTCTCTTTGCGCGGCAGTTGTTTCCCAGTTGGCTATATAATGGTTGGTCCATTTGATAAAATGCTCGGGGGTCTTTCCTGTAGGAAGGGTAACCACGCCTTCGGGATTCAAGGTAAGCCACTCCAGAAACCTCATTGCGGTCAATTTCCCCAGGCTGGGGAAATCCGGGACCTCAATTAGCTTTATTTTCTCGGTAGGAGCGTATAATGGCTCTTTCCCTGAGGTTTTCAGAGCAAATTCTTCAACTTTGGAGCTGTTTACATAATTTCTCATAGTTCCCCTTGTAATTGTCAGTGTAATCATGGGAAATATCAGGCAGTCAGCAGCAGAGGATATTTCCTTATGTGTATTTTATCACATCCACAGCAGGTTTTCAATTTGATATAATATATCAGTTCTTAATGGAATCAGCAGAGTTTAACTGTAATACTTCTATTTAAGTGTTGACGAGGTTTAACTATTTTTGATATAAATACATGTACCTCAATTAGTAAATAGTTGAGGGAGTTACTATGTCCAGAGGAAAAACTTTGCATAGAAAAACTGTTTTAAAAGCTATTATGCTTTTCGGTCTTGCGTTGACTTTTCTCTCCTGCGAGGCGCTTGCGGCT
>JBAXDA010000095.1:0-6123 GCA_037141215.1 Candidatus Firestoneibacteriota bacterium
CGCACTCCTGTTGACAGGTCTGACGATGGCCGCATTCGGTGTCATGCAGGCCACGCTGGTTTATCTTGCGGTGCCAATGGAAATGCGCGGACGGACGCTCGGCCTGTTGTCTTCCTTCATCGGCATTGCCCCGCTCGGCTTCCTGCATATCGGCCTGCTTGCCAACTGGTTCGGCGCACAGGCCGCGATCATCATCGTGGGAGGCGAAGGACTGCTGGCTGCACTACTTACCATGCCGATATGGCGAGCGCTGATGACCGATAACCCCGCACCGGCGCCGTAATAAGGCTTGAATACCCCTATTTCTACACCGGCGCTTTTCCAACTCCTTGAAAGCAGGTTTACAAAATAGTCGGTATAATAAAAACTCAGGATAAGTCCGACAAGCACGCCGAAGAAGGCGTAAACCGCGCCTTCAAACAGCAGTATTCTTAAAACCCTGTTACTTCCGAAACCAAAGGCGAGCAAGAGCCCCGTTTCGGCGGATCTTTTTTCCGCCAGGAGCCCGAAGATAAGCCAGACAAGTCCCAGCGCCGAGAAAACAATAAAAGCGCTTAACGCCGTAAAGAGTCCGGAATAATCCGAAGAGGGTCTGGAACCCGCCAGAGCTTCCGCGGCCGTATTTGCAACCGTTATGCCGCCCGGGCCGGGCTCAAGAAGGCCAAGCAGAGTATCGGTAAAAATATTTTCGTCCCCCTCTACCCTTACCGAAGTGACACCCGAATAAGCGGGGCTCTCCTCCTTCCAGTAAGAAACTGCCTCCCCGAAAGAAACGGCGGCTTTTGGGGTTGTTTTAAAATCCTTCCAATAGTTTTCATCCTTTGGCCTTATCAGTGAGTGCTCCACTTTAAAAGGAGGGTTCCAGTCGGCCATAGAGCCCGCATCGGTAATACCTTCAAATTTTGGAACAATATCAAGATCCAGGTATTTCTCCGGCAATGTTCCGGCAGCAATATAATCCCTGCTTTCCTCGCGGACGCCGGCCTTGCCGCTGCCCTTAAGGAAAACAACTTTTAAGAGACCTCCTTCCGCCGCGCCAAGATCCTCTTGCGCCCAGGGAGAAAGCGCCACGGCCCCTTGCCTCACCGGGAAATCTTCAAAACCCGCAAGTACAGAATAGGGCATCTTTCCGTTTACGGTTTTCACCAGATAAACAGAGGCTTTCCCGGCTTTCAAGCCCGCTTTGACCGCAGCCTCAGAGGCCTTCTTTGCCAGGTAATCGGAGAGCAGAAGATTTTCACTCTCAAGATAAAAACAAGCGCGCCCCTTTACGGTTTTTAAGCCGTAATCTTTAAGCGTAAGCGCCTTTTTTACCGCCTCGCTGAAGTCTGTGTTTTTATTCACGAAAGCAGCCAGCACAGTATTTGCCTTGCCCTCCAAGCCAAGCAGGCTTTGCAGGAAAGAGAGCGAAACATAAAGATTCCTGGGAGGAGCCGCTTCGTTCTTCAGATTAAAAGCGCCGGGGCCGTAGGCAGGCAGAGTGCCGGAAGATTCAAACCTTGCTTTGATAACTGCCTCTTCGGTTTTTTGCCTTCCAAATATACTCTCCCGCGGAGCCAGTCCTGTTTTTTGAAGAGTTACAATTATATTTTGGTCGGGCCTGAGGCGGAGATCGCCAAAGATGTCTCCAAGAGCTTTGCTCATTGCCGCTTTTCTGCCGTTTACTTTCTCTCCCTTCCTGAAGGCGGCTTCATAAAGCCCGAAGAACTCCTCATTGACCCCGATTATATTGACATTGGGAACAGTGATGCCGCTTGAGAGATTGCTCACGGTGCCTGTAAGGATTATGGCGGGGGCGGTAAGTTCCCCGCCGGAAGGAGTAATATTTTTGTAAATGTTTTCCGCAAGGCTTTCCCTGAAATACCCTGCGGTTGAAACGGAATAATTTATGTCGCCGAGCCGCTCCAGCGCGGTTTCTTTAAGGCTTCTCTCCACGGAGCCGCCTACAAACAGCGAACCCGTCAGCGCCGCCATGGCCGCGGCAACAGCAAGCGCCGCCGCAAAACCGGCAGGATAATAATACTCAACGCTCCTTATGACCTGCCTGAAAATGCCCAATTTAGACTTTCCCCTTTTTAAGTTCCCCGTCTTCAAGCTTCATTACCGTATCAAACCCTGCCGCAAGCTTCATATTATGCGTGACCACAACAACAGGAATCTTTTGCTTTCCTGCAACGGAAGTAAAAAGCGCCGCTATTTTTGACGAGGCCGCGGCATCCAGGCTGCCGGTAGGTTCATCGCAGAGCAGAAGTTTCGGTGAATTTATAAGCGCCCTCGCTACCGCCACCCGCTGGCGTTCTCCCCCGGAAAGCCAGGCCGGGAAGAAACCCTCCCTGGCCTTAAGCCCGAAGTGCGCCAGAAGTTCCTTTGCTCTTCTCTTTTTATCCTTTCCCGCGCCCAGAAAGGAAGGCAGAAGAACATTCTCAAGCGCCGTAAGCTGGGGAAGCAGGTGATGGTCCTGAAAAACAAAACCGACTGAACTGTTGCGGTAAGCGCTGAGATATCCGCCCGCAAGATCCGAAACTTCCAGCCCGTTCAGTTTGATGGAACCGGAGTCGGCTTTATCAAGCGAACCGATAATATTCAGCAGGGTGCTTTTCCCCGAGCCGGAAGGGCCGGTAATGGCAAGCGTTTCTCCAGGCTGCACTTCAAAACTAACGGCTCTTAACACCGGGAGCTTGCCCCCGGGAGTAGCGTAAGTTTTTACAAGTTTACTGACTTTTAGTCCGGTTGTTTTATCCATTTTCCCTCCGCTATAAATGATTTTATATTAATATGCCTGTTAATTCAAGCAAGGAAAACCCGGAAGCTGCCCTAGCTTCTTACCCGCTTGTCATGGCGTTTTTCTTATGCTACAATACGCTCACTTGATTCTACTTAAACGGAGGTCACCATTATGAAAAGATTTATAGTTTCTGTTCTGGCATTGCTGGCGGTTGCAGGGTTTGCATTTTCGGCGGAGAACTGGCCCAACTTCAACGGTCCAAAACTCGACAATATCTCTTCCGACAAAGGGCTTCTTAAAAGCTGGCCTGCGGAAGGCCCGAAACTGCTCTGGAAATTTGATAAATGCGGCAAAGGTTATTCGGGAGTATCAGTAGCTGACGGCACAATATATGTAGCCGGCGATTTTGAGGATGATTGTAAGGTGATTGCGCTTGATCTTAGCGGGAAAGTGAAATGGGAAGCCATTGCCGGGGCCGCCTGGTCGGGCAATTACCCCGGAACGAGATGCACTCCAACATATAGTGACGGGCTTGTTTATTATATGAATGCCAACGGCGAAATAAACGCGTTTGACTCCAAGACCGGAGAGGTCAGCTGGACCCTCAACATCGCAGTAAAACTGAAAGGGCGCAAGGGCGGCTGGGGTTATGCGGAATCGCTCATAGTGGACGGCAACAATCTTCTTGTGCTGGCCGGCGGAAAGGATATTCTGATGGCGGCGCTTGACAAAAAGACCGGGAAACAGGTCTGGGCCACTCCGAATCCCATAAACGAAGTCGCTTCCTACTGCTCTCCCAATATCGTGGAATATAAGGGCATGAAACTTATTCTGACCATGACCCAGAAGTCCGTAATCTGCGTCAACGCTAAAACAGGAGAACTGCTCTGGAACGCGCCGCACAAGACAAGCTATGATGTCAACGCCACCACCCCTGTCCTCTTCGAAGGGTTGGTTTATGTAACCAGCGGTTACGGCGTCGGCAATGACTGTTTCGAAATTGAGACCGGCAATAAATCTGTGAAGAAAGCCTGGTCCACAAAATCCATGGATAATCATCACGGCGGCGTCGTAAGCTTGAACGGGTTTGTGTACGGCAGCGGTGAAAGGTCCTGGTTCTGCATTGACCTTAAGACCGGAAAAGACATGTGGGAAAACAAGGGAGTCGGCAAAGGTTCCGTTACTTACGCGGACGGCCTGCTTTACACTCTCAGCGAGCGCGGAAAAGTAGGCATCGTAGAAGCTGTTACCGACAAATTCAACCTGCTGAGCAGCTTCCAGCTTCCTAAGGAAAGTACGGATCCGTTCTGGGCGCATCCGGTCGTCATAGGCTGCAGACTTTATATCAGGCACGACCAGAACCTGTATGTGCTTGATGTCAAGGCTAAATAAATAACCAAAATCATTTGTGCGTTTCCGGAGAAATATAAAATGAAGATAAAAGCAACCATTGCGATCCTGCTTTTCTCCTCTTTCCTCTTTGGAAATGACTGGCCTTTTTTTAGGGGCCCGAACCAAGACAACATTTCTGCGGAGACCGGGCTTTTAAAGAGTTGGCCGAAGGAAGGGCTCAAGCTTATTTGGAGATACGAGACTGCCGGAAAAGGCTATGCCTCGGTCTCGGTTGCGGACGGCACGGTTTACACAGCCGGCGATTTCGGGGAAGACTGCAGGATTATAGCTCTAAATGCCAATGGCAAATTAAAATGGGAAGCTTCGGCGGGCAAAGCCTGGAACGCTAAATGGAACGGTTCAAGGGGAACTCCGGCAGTCAGCGGAGGCCTCGTATATTATATGAACAATCACGGCGTTATAACCGCATTAAAAACAGGGAACGGTGAAGTTGCCTGGTCAGTTGACATCAAGAAAACCTTCAACGGCAGTCCCGGTATGTGGGGCTACTCAGAATCGCTGCTAATTTATGAGAATATGGTCATCTGCCAGCCTGGCGGAGATAAAGGACTGCTTGCGGCACTTGATAAAAATACCGGAGCCCTCATCTGGGCCTGTACGGATCTGGACGAAAAAGCGGGTTACTGCTCGGCAACAGTAGCGGAAATAGAAGGTAAAAAACAGATTGTTACCTTTACGAAAGAGAACGCAATAGGCGTTGATCCGGTTAGCGGCAAACTGCTCTGGTCCTATCCTCATAAAACAAAACCTGATGTTAATGTTTCCACACCCGTAGTATTTGAAAACTTTGTGGTCTCGTCAAGCGGCTACGGCATCGGCAGCAAGTGCTATAGGATAGAGAACGGTAAACCGTTAAAGATTTGGGAAAGCATCTCCCTGGATAATCATCACGGGGGAATAATTGGCAAAAACGGGTTTGTTTACGGAAGCGGCGATAAGAACAACGGCTGGTTCTGTATTGAAATAAAGACCGGCAAAAATATGTATCAGGAGCGGGGAGTGGGCAAGGGCGCTGTAACTCTTGCGGACGGTATGCTTTACACCCAGAGCGAACGAGGAAAACTGGCGCTGGTTCCGGCCGATCCTTCCGGACATAAAGCCTTAGGAACAATGGACCTCCCCAAAGAAGGCGAGGGCAATTACTGGGCTTATCCCGTCGTCTCAAACGGGCGTCTTTATATCAGGCATGATAATTTTCTCTACGCCTACAGCCTTGTTTCAAAATAATTACGCCTCCGAGGATGAACACTATTATGAGAAAATATTCCCTGACATTTACACTCCTCTCCCTTGCGGCTCTGCTCTTCGCACCGGGCTGCTCAAAAAAGGTTCCGGGCATATTCTCTTACGAGGATTTTGCAAAAAAGACCATCACTCTGGATTCCCAGGCTGTTTCCGCCATTGAAAAAGCCTATTCAAGGCTCCCCGCGAGGGGTACTCTCACCGTGAAAACCGATGAGCTGAGAATCTCCGGCGTCGCTTCAAGGCTTGAAAAACTCGGATTTATGGGCCTCACGCTGGACTTCAGTGAAAAAAAAATATTCATCACCTGCTACAAGGGAAAGACAGGGCCTGCTTACGAAACCGGCAGGAGCGCAAAACTGAAGAGTACGCTTCTTGCGGCGGTCATTGATGACGATAACCGGCTCCTTTTTAACTCCACGGCGGTCAGCGAAAAGACCGCGCAAATATATATGGCCGGGCTCTACAAAGATTATGTAGAGGTCTCGGAACCCTCAGCAGAGCTTTTTTCTAAATTACAGAGCGCGCCCGACCTCTTTGACTCTGACCGGCAGGAGGCCGCCGCGGAGGAATTAAAAAAGTCTTTACTTCCCGGAAAAGAAAAACCGGAGGCCGCGGTAGTTTACATGGGTCCCTTTAAAATACTCATATTAAGAAACGGAACCATGATAAGAAGATGCCAGCCCGTCCTTCTGAGCAAAGAAACAGCGAGACTGCTTGAAGGAGAGAACTGCCGGCCCATC
>JBAXDA010000096.1:0-6069 GCA_037141215.1 Candidatus Firestoneibacteriota bacterium
CGTCTGAAAAAAGAACAGAAAAATACGATTGGCAATCATCCAACAGAGGAAGAAGCCTATATAATACTAAAAGGCAAGGCGCTGCTTTCCCTTGGGGACGAGAAAAAGACAGTGAAACAGGGGCAGGTTGTTTATGTGCCGGCAGGTGTGACACATCAGTTTTCGTCTCTTACGGACGATTTTGAGTATATTTATGCTGCGACCTGGCCTCACGAGCTTAAGAAAAAGAATAAATAGATTATATTTCAGGAGGGTTAAATGGCAAAAGAATTTGAATTAAAAATTGAAAAAATAAAAACAATAAAAACAAAAAACAGAGAGATGAAGACGAGTACTTTCCCGGTGGCAGCATCGGTTCCTCTGCTTAAAAAACTGAGAAAATACGAGCCCCGGTCAATGTCCGGACAGCCTCTGGCTCTCTGGGATCATGCAAAAGGTTTCAATGTTTACGACAAATACGGCAATAAGTGGCTTGATTGGAGCTCCGGCGTCCTGGTAGCTAATGCCGGGCATTCAAACCCTGCTATTGTAAACGCAATAGTTAAGCAGGCCAGGCACGGACTGCTGCATAACTACTGCTTCCCTTCGGAAATGAGAATGAAACTTACCGAAAAACTCTCAAAACTTGCTCCATATCCCTTAAAGAAGGTTTTTCTTCTTACTACAGGCTCAGAGACAAACGAAGTGGCGTTCAAACTTGTGAGGACGTTTGGCCAGAAGAAATACGGCCCCAAAAAGATTGCAATGATTTCGTTCTCGGGAGCCTTCCACGGCAGGACTCTTGCCTCTCAGATGCTTGGCGGAAGCCCGGCGTTGAAAGATTGGATTGTGAACCAGGACAAAGACATTGCTCAGGCGCCGTTTCCGAACTGTTTCCGCTGTCCGTGGGGAAAGAAGGATTATGAAGGCTGCGATGATTTCTGTTTCAAGAACTTTACAAGTTATCTTAAAAAGAACTTGAAGATGGACCCGAAATCTAAAATAGCAGGAATCATCCTTGAGACCTATCAAGGCGGCGGTTCTACTTTTGCGCCCAAGGGCTTCATGAAACAGCTCCGCAGTTTCTGCACCAAAAACAAGATACTGCTGGTTATGGACGAAGTGCAGGCTGGGTTTGGCAGATGCGGAACCTTCTGGGGCTTTGAGTATTACGGGATAGTACCTGATATTGCGGTCTTCGGCAAGGGGATTAGTTCTTCTCTTCCAATATCTGCAGTGCTTGGCAGGGCTGATGTTATGGATCTTTATGAACCAAATACGATGACTAGCACCCACACCGGAAATCCTGTCTGCGTTGCGGCAGCTTTGGCAAACATTGACTTCATAATCAAAAAGAAACTTGTAGCAAATTGCGCGAAAATAGGTGCCATCCTGAAAGCCGAGCTTGCAAAAGTTAAGGCCAACAATCCGGATATTATCGGAGCTCTTCACGGAGCAGGGCTTGTTTATGCGCTACATATTGTTAAGCCTTATACTAAAGATCCTGACGGAGATATGGCTCATGAGATAGTGAAAAAGAGCGTTCAGAAAGGATTGATGATGTTTGCTCCTGTCGGTTTCGGGAGTGCATCTGTTAAAATAGCCCCTCCGCTTGTGATTACGGCGGAAGCAGCCTTGGAAGGAGTAACAGTGTTAAAGGAAGCGATAAGGGAAGCCAAACAAGAAATGGCACGGTAATTCCAATTTTTAACGAAACTGCATCAAATATTCTGCTGTCTATGTTTGGGGTGCTGGTTATGATCCTGACAGGGTTTCTGGCAGCAAAGAAAAGTCTGATATCTCAGAGCGGGATCGGAGAGTTGAGTAAAATTGTTGTAAACATCTCCGTCCCGTCTCTGATTATTTCAACAATGCTCACAAAGTATGATGCCGGGGTTTTTCGTTCCTCCTGGTATCTGCCTGCCTTTGCTTTCTTTAATATTCTTATCCTAAATTTCGGGCTGGCCCTGCTGGCTTCAAAGTGTCTGCAACTGACTCCAAAAAGGAAACCTGTCTTCTTTTTCAGTGCTTCGGTTATGAATTATTCTTTTCTGACTCTTCCGCTTGCGGCGATGCTTTACGGAACGGAGGGGATCCTTTATGTTATTATGTACTCAATAGCCGGGGATATCCTTCTCTGGACCTTCGGAATAAAGATTTTCGACAGGAAACTGAATGCTTTCAACTGGAAGAACCTGGCTAATCTTAACATCTTTGCCTTGTTTGCGGGAGGAGTTTGCGTGTATCTCGGTGTACGCCTTCCGGAATACATCATTAAACCTTTCACTTACCTCGGCAATACCACGGTACCGTTGGTCATGCTTATTACGGGGGGAGTGGTGGCAGGGATAAAACTTCAAGATACCAAGAAACTTCTCCTGGATCCGGGCATACTTACGCTTATATTCCTAAAACTTATTCTTACGCCGGCTATAGTGCTGTTGTTAAGCGGTTTGTTTGAAATAGAGCCGCTTGTGCGGGCTGTTATTGTACTTGAAGCCGCAATGCCGACAGCGTTTATGTCCATAATACTCTCAAAGAAGTACGGCAAGGATGCGAACTACGCTGCAACAGGTGCGCTTGTGACCACGATTCTTTCAGTTATAACGATACCCGTTTACCTAAGCCTTCTCTAATCTGTGTAATCGCTTCACCCTAATCCATGTAATCAAATGTTTTTATATGTTATAATCTCCAATATGAAAGACGTAAGAGATTTTATAAATCATTTAAACAAAACTCCAGAGCATAGACAGAATCTTGTTCATGTGCATTATATACAAGAGAAAAAAGGCAAGTTCTCAGAATTCCCGCCGCATTTGTCGCCTGCAATGAATGAATACCTGGTTCTGAACGGTATAAAACAACTATATTCGCATCAGGTTGAGGCGTTGAATCTTATTGCTAACGGTAAAAATGTCGCCGTTGTAACTCCTACTGCCAGCGGCAAAACAATGATTTACAATATCCCTGTTATTGAAAGTTGTCTGAAAGACGAAAAAACAAGAGCGCTTTACCTTTATCCGCTAAAGGCCCTGGCTCAAGATCAGTTTAAAACTATCAACGAATTTAAGGATGCTCTTTTCCCGAAAGATCGTTTTCTTGCTTCTGTTTATGACGGCGACACCTCGTCATATCAGCGCCAAAAGATAAGAAGGAACCCCCCGAATATCTTAGTTACGAATCCGGATATGCTGCATCTGGGCATCCTGCCTTATCACTCAGGGTGGGCTGAATACTTTAAAAACCTCAAATTCGTTGTTATTGATGAGATACATTCTTATCGCGGGGTCTTTGGCTCGCACGTAGCCCATGTCCTAAGGCGTTTAAGGCGTATTTGCGGGCATTATGGGAGTAATCCTCAGTTTATTACCTCAAGCGCCACCATAGCCAATCCTGAAGAGTTTATCAACAATCTCACCGGTCTTGAGTTTTCGGTGATTTCTGAGAGCGGCGCGCCGTCTTCTGCAAAGTATTTCGCGCTCTGGAATTCACAAGAGAGTCCCTATACCGATGCCGCGCATCTTGTACGGGAATGTATTACTTATGACCTAAAGACCATAGTTTTTACCAAGGCAAGAAAAGTTACCGAGCTTATTTACCAGTGGATTACGAATCTGGGAGACAAGTATTATAAGAAAGTGGCCGCCTACAGGGCAGGTTATTTGCCGGAAGAACGCAGGGAAATAGAAAAGAAGCTCTTTTCCGGAGAACTTCTGGGCGTTATTTCAACCTCGGCCCTGGAAGTTGGCATAGACATTGGAGGGCTTGATGTCTGTATCTTGGTGGGGTACCCCGGAAGTATGATGAGTACCTGGCAGAGAGGCGGGAGAGTTGGAAGAATTGATGATGCTCTCATTATACTTATCGGGCTCCAAGATGCAATTGATCAGTACTTTATGGCTCACCCAGAGAATTTCTTTAAGAAAGAATGTGAGTCCGCTGTTGTTGACACCGGAAACAAAGTAATAGCCGGTGCTCATCTTATATGCAGCGCTTTTGAACTTCCGCTAACAGAAGCGGACAAAATATACTATGGAGCTTATTTAAGTCCGATAATAGAAGAGCTAGCCTCTCAGAATAAATTGCAAAAAAGCGATGACGGTCGGTATTTCAGTCCCGGGAGACACCCCGAAAGGTTTACCAGCATAAGGTCAATTGGTGATTCTTTTGTCATCGTTGATTTGACGAAAAACACGACTATCGGGGAGATAGATTACCCCAGAGTTCTCTCCGAGTGCTTCCCCAGCGCAATATATTTGCATGCAGGTGTTCAATATGAAGTGGCAGAACTGGACCTTTTAAATAAGAAAGTAAGAGTGAAAGAGGCCGATGTTGACTATTTTACCCAGCCAAGATCGAGTGATGATGTGGAAGTCCTGGAGGTATTAAAACAGAAAAAATACGGGAAAATATCCGTTAAGCTCGGCCGTGTTAAAGTGACTGAAATGGTAGCCGGATATGTGAGGAAGAAGATGTATAACCAGACAGTCTTTGATGAGCACAGTCTTACTCTGCCGCCGCATATCTTTGAAACCGTGGCGCTTTGGTTTGCTATTCCTAATACTTTGCGGGAAACGGTTCATGACGGTGATCTGGGTGATTTTAGAGGGGGGATACACGCTGTTGAACACGCGGTAATATCCATATTTCCGCTTTTCGCTCTTTGTGACAGGCTGGACCTCGGAGGAGTGTCTTATGAGATATATCAGGGATTCAATTCGCCTGGTATTTTCATCTATGACGCGCATCCCGGGGGCGTTGGCTTAGCAGAAAAAGCCTATGAAATAATCCATAAACTCGTAGCCGAAACTTTGAATATGGTCAAGAGTTGTCCTTGTGAAACGGGCTGTCCGTCCTGTATTCAATCAAATAAATGCGGGAACGGAAATAAGCCGCTGGACAAAAATGTTTGTATGTGGCTTCTTAACAAGTTCCTGGAGGACGGTGAACCGGGGGAGGAAGAGATAGTCGAAAAATATACAAACAAGGTGTTGTCCTCGCACCCTCTCGAAACAACTCAGCAGGAAAACAGATTTAAGGGAAAGAATATCGTTTTCCTTGATATAGAAACTCAAAAAAGCGCTGCCGAAGTCGGAGGCTGGAACAATAAACACCTTATGAAGGTTGCTTGTATCGTTACCTATTCTACAATTGGCGGCAAATATTTGGGCTATACCGAAGATAGGATAAAAGAATGCGTTGACGAAATTTTAAAAGCCGATATTGTTGTAGGCTTTAATATTAAAAGTTTTGACTGGGCGGTTCTTCAGCCCTATACGAATGTTGATCTCGGAAGAATAAAAACTCTTGACTTACTGGAAGTCGTTAAAAATCAGCTTAATTTCAGGCTCAGCCTGGATCATTTGTCTCTCGCTACTTTGAAAAAAGGGAAAACAGCGGACGGTCTGCAATCCTTACAGTGGTTTAAAGAGGGCAAAATCCAACAGATTATAGAATACTGCCAGTATGATGTTCAATTGACTAGAGAACTTTACGAATACGCTCTTGAGCATAAGCATTTGCTTTATGTAACAAAGGAAGGACAGCCACTCCAAATTCCGCTAGACCTGAATAAATACATTTAGATTATTAAGCTGATTTTGAAGCAAACCAATTTCCCGGTTCCATTATTATTGTTTTTCATTAATATTTTTGCTACAATCTGGGATGGAAGATTCCAGAAAGAAAATATCCGCAGAAATAGTGACCGTGGGCACAGAACTCCTGCTTGGCCATATTATTGACACAAATTCCGCTTTTATCAGCACAAAACTCGCTGAATTGGGAATAAATGTCTTTACTGAAACACAAGTAGTAACTTGTCCACACCCAACAGGCAGAACACAATTTGGCACAACAATTAAATTTGACAAATCAAACTCAGGTTCATTCATTGCTAGCGCACCGGTTGGGGCAAGATACGCTGCTACAACGTTTGACTTTACTGATGATGAATTAGATAACGATACTGTATTTGACAACAACGCAACACAATGGGTTGATACTTTCCGTAATACAGGCGCAGTATATATGTTTGATTATTTGTCAACATACAACGAAAGTATATCAGCCCCTGGCAAGTTTGTA
>JBAXDA010000097.1:0-6068 GCA_037141215.1 Candidatus Firestoneibacteriota bacterium
CCGGCGCTCTCGGAGGCCTTCCGCGCAAGCTCAAGCGCTTTAAGGTAATCAGCATTGTTAAAAGACTTTTTCGCCAGACCGAGATACTCCGCCGCACTCTGCATAAGTTCCGGCGCTACCAGCTCCGCTTTTGCTTCCTTGGCGGAAAGAATATCCGCTTCCGCTTTCTCTATCGCCGCGGCGGCAACAGCTTTTTGCGCCGCCAGCTTGGCGGTTTCTGAAGCCTGCTTCGCCAATTTTTCCGCAGACGAATACTCCGCTTTTGTGAAGGCGTTTTCGGCGCCTGCGAGTTTCTCTTCTGCCGAAGAGAGCAGATCCTTAGCGTAAACATCTGCTCCCGCCGACTTTGCCCCGGCTATATCCGTTTTCGCCTGCGCTATGGCGCTTTTTGCCGAGTTAAGCGCCGCCTCATCAGTTTTTACCAGTTCTTTCTGCGCAGCACAGCCAAAAAATAATACGGCGACGCCTGCCAGCACCAGGAATTTCTTCATTTACCTCTCCTCAGTAAAAAAGAATCTATTAGTTGCATTACTTGGTCAATTTGCCTATGAAGTTTTCTATAACAGCCAGTTTATCCGCAATAGCTTTCTTAACGGTAAAGACCGATTCGCTTCCTTCAATCTTTATATTATACTCGTCTTTCTCAAGGCTGCCAAGCATAAGTTTTGCCTTCACCTTCTTCTCGCTCCCCGACTGTTCAAAGAAAGTAATGGAAACGGCCGGAATTTTCAAACCGTATTTTTCAAATCTTGTCCCGGAATCATCCACGAATTTCTCGGCGCTGAGAGCAGACACATAGCTCACCAGGTCCGAGAACTGAAGATCCGCAAGCTTCGCCGCGGGTTCTTCAAGCTTGAACTTTCCAAAACGGTCCTTGACGGCGTTTATTTTCTTTCCTCCCTTCTCAATAAGCACGCCGGAAATATCCGACTGCCTGAAGTTGAAGAGTTTTCTCTCCCTGTAGTCGTTATAGGTTTTGTCAAAGCCGGCGGCAAAACCTTTATCCACGGAGAAGACCGCGGACATAAGGGAAGTTCTTGCATAATCCTCTTCTTTATCCTTCACCTTCTTGCCTACAAACAGCGTTACGGGCGCTCCTTCCCCCCTGGAAATAGCAACGGTAACTCTCGGCCGTTCAAGCCCGTATTTTACAGGCGAAGCAGGCGCATCTTCAAAATAATCCGTAATTCTGAGGTTCTTAAGCCGTTCAAGAAGGTCATTAACGGAGTTTTTATCCGCCGCGAATTTAAACGGCTCCAGAGTCCAGTTTCCTGAAGCATCTTTGGCGAGATTTATCTCTTTCTTTTCAAGTTTTATTGTTACGCCTGTAACAGCCCCAGAATCGAGTTCCAGCAGATTTTTCTTTCTTAAAGCCTTGACATCCTTTTTCAGATACTCCACGCTGTAGGTAAAAGCCGTGTAAACATCATTTTTGGAACCCTCTTTGATATAATACGCAACCTGTGTCGGGTTTCTGTTACCCACAAGAACCTCGTAGTTTTTACCTTTAGCGGTAAAGACAGCCTTGTGAGAAGGCTTATCAAGACCGTAGGGATTCAAGTCGGGGCAATTTTCCTTTACCCTCCGCTCTATTCTCAGATCGGCAAGATTGTTCACCAAGCCTTCAACTTCGCTTTTTTCTATTTCATAAGACCCGGGTTTTGACAAGCGCCAGTTTTTACCCTGCTTTTCAAGAGTCAACGACTCATTTGACTGCAGATTTGTCAGTTCTATTCTTCCTATATCCTCGTTCTCAACATTATACATAGAAACGGCGTTTTTCGGGATTCTGTCCGGCTTTTCCACAAAATAAACATAAAGCGCCAGCAGAACGGCTACACCAACCGTGATATAGGTTCCCAGATGTCTTATCTTTTTCTTCTTACGCCCCATACATTTTCCCCCATTAAAAAGACTAAATTCACGCTGCAAGCTGTTTCCTTAAGGTCTTTGCGTTATTTACTTCTCCGTTTCCACCATATATATAGGCCTATGCCTATGACGGCGAGCGGAACCAGAACAAGAGTCACAAGCCTGATTATCAAGACCCTGGCGCCGTTAAGCTCCAGCATTTTCTGCCCCGGGGCCTTTGGTCTTATCGAGATCTTATTTTCCTGTTTAAGCATCCAGTTCACGGAGTTTACAAAAACATCAAAGTTTCCTTTTAGCGTGCCCATTGCTCCGGCCGGAGCGTTGGTAATGAACCTGGAGTTCCCAAAAAGCACAAACTGGGTTTCTTTTAATTCTTTCTCTTCCTTCCCCGTATTCTTCACGTCTTTAACAAATTCCGAAACCGCCGCCGCCAGGACAAGCGGAGACTTTAGATCCTTCCCTTCATCATACTTGGGCTGGGTTTTCCCTGAAAGTTCTGTCTCTCCCCAGGAACTCTCCGAGGTGACAAGCAGGTCATCACGGGTCACAATTCTTTTATCCAGATTCTTTCCCGCGGCTGAAATACTTCTCGCCAGAGGAAAGAAAGAAGGTATTCTTTCGCTTTCAAGCGGGTTAGTGATAGGGTGTATCCTGTAATTGGGAACAGGGAACCGCATATCAATATACGCCTGTTTTTTGTCCAGCACCAGGTCGTCATCCAGCTTGACATTCCAGTATTCTAAGACTGAGCCCAGCCCGGATTCTATGGTCGCGTCTATCATAAAGACAGCCTTGCCGCCGTTTTTCAGATAGTCCTTAATCAGCTCGGCTTCTTTTACGCCAAAAGGAAGCACCGGCCCCGCAACCACCAGCAGGCTGCAGTCTTCGGGAATCTTTCCTTCTTTGGCGATATTCACATTTTTCACAATGTAGTTGTCGCCTTTAAGGAGTCTGTTTATCTCACTGATGCCGTTGTTCTCGGGGCTTGCAGGATTTAGTTCTTTGTGCCCTTCGGTAAAATAAAGCGTTTTCTGCGTCTCTTCGGTAAGGGTCAGAACCGCGTTCATGAACGCCTGCTCACCCATGGGTTCGGATTTGCCCTGCCCGGTAGGGTCCATCTGAAAGATCTCTTCGGGCCTTACATCTTTTCTCTTCTTCCCTGACTCAAAGACCACGGTATTGGGCTGGTTTACCATATATTGCTGTATCTTTGCGGGATCGATATCTCCGTCAACAAGCTCGTATTTGAATTTGCTGTTGTATCTGCCCATTTCGGAGAGCATATACTCAACATATTTCCACTCGCCCTGGGTTTTCTTAACAAAGGCAGTCACCTTCACTTCCGACTTAAGCTCCTTCATTATCTTAATAGTCTGGGACGAGAGGCTGTAGACCTTGTTTTCGGTCAGGTCCAGTTTTAAGGGGTGGCGGCCAAGTATCATGCTGACAAACCAGATTATAGCCAGCATACCGAGCGTCATCACGACAGCGCTCGTGCCGAACTTCATATTGCGCCCCTTTAGGAACTTTTTTACTGGTTTTAAGTTTATCCTGGGTACTTTTATTTTTGGGAATTTCAATTAAAGCCTCCTTAACTATTCGTTAGATTAATCAGATTAAGATAAAGAGATTACTCGGATTATTTTTACCAGCGCTTCCATTCCAAACGCCTTATCGTAAGGAAGACAAACAATGAAGAAAGAGCTACAAAGAAGAAAACATTGCCCGCGTCAACAATACCTTTTAAGAAATCTATGAAATGCTTGCTCATAGAAAGGTTGCCAAGCCAGTTGCCAGCAGGACCTGCAATATTATCGGAAATTATTGAAACGATCCAGAAGAAGATTACCAGCGCGAAACCTATCATTGCCGAACCCATCTGGCTCTCCGTAAGCGAAGAGGCAAACATACCGATGGCGAGATAAGTGCAGGCCGCCAGCACAAAACCCAGCAGACAGGAGACCATCGGCCAGAAATCAGGTTTGCCGTAAATCAGCACAAAGGCGGGGAACTGCAGCATGATGCCGAAGACCACTCCGAAGAAAAGTATTGAACCAAGATATTTCCCGAGAACAACTTCTGTTACGGTGACCGGCGAGGTGTAAAGCAATTCTATCGTGCCGAGCTTTTTTTCCTCGGAAAAGAGTTTCATAGTAAGCATCGGGGAGAAGAACATAAAGATATTGGTCATATTGTAAACAATGCTGTCCAACTGCGCGTAGGAAAAACGCGTAACATACAGAAAGTTGAAGAAAAGCCCCACAATAAGCACAAACATAACTATCAGTATGTACGCCACGGGGGAAACAAAATAATTCTTGAATTCTCTTTTGGCAATAGCCCAGACTTTGCTCATATTAGACCCCCTCCTCTTTTGTCGTAAGCTTAAGGAAGACATCCTCAAGGCTCATCGTAGCAGTTTTCATTTCATATATAACAAGCCCGCTGTCAACAACGGCGTGAAATATATCTTCCCTCACATCCTTGCCCTTAGCGCATTCAAAAGTAAGAGAGGTAAGCCCGTCTTTCTTTTCCCCAAACACGCCCTTCACATCCTTAATTTTCTCAAACCTGGCTGTAGCCTTTGCCGGATCTCCCTTGATTTTAAGGATTATCCTGCTGTTTCCCGCAAGCTTTGCCGAGAGCCCGGCCTGGTCGTCAACGGCGACCACGGACCCCTTGTCAATAATTACTATCTTCTCACAGGTCATACTGACTTCCGGAAGTATATGGCTGCTCAAGATGACTGTCCTGGTGCCGCCGAGCTGTTTTATCAACTGCCTGATCTCTATTATCTGTTTCGGATCAAGCCCGATGGTGGGCTCGTCCAGGATGAGTACTTCGGGATCGTGTATCAGCGCCTGCGCCAGACCGACCCTCTGCTTATACCCTCTTGAAAGCCGGCCGATTATCCTGTGCTTAACATCTTCTATTCTTGCCATTTCCAGCACTTTTGCCACGCGCAATTTCCTTTCTTTGAAAGGAACACCTTTAAGCTCCGCGATGAATTCCAGGTAGTTTGTGACCACCATTTCGTGGTAAAGCGGAAGTATTTCGGGCAGATAGCCTATCCTTTTTTTGACTTCGAGAGGCTCTTCAACAATGTCAAACCCCGCGATTCTTGCTTTCCCGGAGGTAGGAGCAAAATACCCGGTAAGCATGCGCATAATCGTGGTCTTCCCCGCGCCGTTGGGCCCGAGGAGCCCCAAAATCTCGCCTTTCTCGGCGGTGAAGGTGACATTCTCAACCGCCCTGGTGGGCCCGTAGAACTTTGAAAGTTTCGCTACATCTATCACATTTCCTCCTTCTGAATATTTCTGCGGCCGCTCTCTGAGCTTTTGAGCATTATTACATTGACAGATATAAACAGCCTAATGTTCCTAAACTTCAGAGATTATATCATTTTTAGCGTTGCCGGTCAAACAACCGTATGAGCGGTCAGCCGTCAAAATCCGCTTTCTTTTTGAGCTCGTTGAGCTTGTTCAAGGCTTCAAGCGGAGTGAGACCGTTGACATCCGTCTCCTGCAATTCCTTAAGCACTTCAGACCCCAAAGCGCGGTCTTCTTTTTTCCCCGCCTTTTCTTCGGCAAAGATGGAAAGCTGAGACGAAACAAGCCCGCTCACGCCTATTCTTGACCTTCCTTCGGCGTCGTAATTCGCGTTCTCCAGATTGCGCAGTATCTCTTTCGCCCTCTCAAGCACTTCCTGCGGGAGGCCGGCAAGCCTTGCCACCTGTATGCCGTAACTCCTGTCGGCAGCGCCTTCAACTATCTTCCGGAGGAATATTATTTCATCGTTTTTTTCTTTAACCGTAATATTGTAATTTTTCACATTGCTGTTCGTGAGCGCCATTTCCGTAAGCTCGTAGAAATGTGTGGCAAAAAGAGTTTTCGCCCCGAGTGTTTTCTCATTTCTGATATGTTCCGCCACCGCCCAGGCAATACTGATTCCGTCAAAGGTCGCCGTACCCCGGCCTATCTCATCCAGTATTATCAGGCTCTTTGAAGTGGCGTTGTTGAGGATATTTGCGGTCTCGAGCATCTCCACCATAAAAGTGGAATGTCCGAGCGCGATATTATCGGAGGCGCCGACACGGGTGAAGATCCTGTCCACTATCCCGATAGAAGCCTTGGCTGCAGGAACAAAGGAACCTAGTTGGGCCATAAGCGTTATCAATGCGGCCTGTCTTAAGTAGG
>JBAXDA010000098.1:0-6061 GCA_037141215.1 Candidatus Firestoneibacteriota bacterium
CATGCTGGCTTACGCGAGAAAACGCGGCGCCTCAATGGACTACGAAAAATCAGGAAAAAAAATGAAGCGCAGTAATGTACGATTTAATGATCCGGAACCGCTGACACTCCAGCTTGCCCGGCTAAAAAACCTGGGTTTTGTTGAAGTTGATTGCTGTTTTAAAGTTTTTGAGTCCGCTGTTTTTAGCGGCACGAAGCCCGGAGGTAAGATTATCAGAATGCTGCGTAAGCTTTTTGGAGGCGGCTGATGCCCCCTAAACACGATGAAATAAAGAGAACTGACGCTGTCTGGAGAGTCGCCGAATACGCGGAAAAGTATTACGGCGAGGTCAGAGGAGGTATTCCTTTTTCTTCCGAGCATATGGAGACAATGCTCCGGCTGATAGACGGGCTTAAGCGTCCTGTCCGGCGGTTTCTGGATCTGGGCTGCGGTAACGGACTGGCCTCAGGAGTGATACTCCTCAGGCATCCCGAAGCGAAAGGAGTACTGGTGGATTTTAGCGAAGAGATGCTTATGGCCGCCAGAATACAACTCGCAGAATATGGCAGTAATATATATTACTGCGAGGAAGACCTTACAAAAAAGAACTGGCTCAACTGTTCCATCGGGAGAAACCCTTACGAGGTGGTGGTTTCCTCTTTTATGGTTCATCACTTGCCGGATGCCAGAAAGAAAGAGCTCTTTAAGGAGGTCTTAGGCCTGCTCGCGCCCGGAGGTATTTTTGTTCTCGTTGAACAGGTCGCGCCGGTCTCTAGATGGCACGGTGAACTCGGGCTTAAACTTTTCCAAAAATCTTTACTTGAGTTCCACCGCAGGAAAGGAAGCGCCAAAACGCCATCGCAGGCCTGGGAACTTGTCCAAAGGTTTTCAAAATATGCAAGTATTCTTGCGCCGGTTGACCGCCAGCTAGAATGGCTCAGGGAGATTGGCTATACGGATGTTGACTGCTACTTTAAGCTTTTTGAAGGGGCGGTTTTTGGCGGAAGGAAACCGGTCAGGAAGAATAGGGCATAAAAAATTTACGATTTACGACTGACAATTGACTATTTTATGTAGCGCTTTGCGCAATATCATAAAAGCGGTAGTGCCATGAATTATATTGGCGGAGCCGCCAAAAATCGTCAATTGTTAATTGCTAAATTGTCAATCATTTTGGATTCTTATTATCAAACAAGTAGGTTCCTATCATTCCCGCCCGTTCCCTTACGCCGAAATTCTCCGCGACGAGCACGCTTGCGGGTTTGACAAAGAGCCCCCCGAACTTGCTGTTTATGGAGTACATGGCTTTCTTTAACTGCCGGTTCTTCTCAAGCTCCTCCAACAGAAAACCCTGCTCGTTCTCGTCGGTAAGCTGGGAGACGCTTACTCCGACAAGGCGGACTTTCTTTTGCAGTATAATTTTGTCAAAAACCCCTTCGGCCAGCCGGAAGATCTCAAGCCCGCTGTTGGTGTGCTGCGGCACGGAAACCTGCTGTCCGAATCCTGTAAAATCCTCCCACCTGACATAAAAATGCACGGTCCGGCCCTTGAGCCCGTATTTCTGCATGCGCTTGGAAGTCTTCTCGCAGAGCAGCCGGATAAAACCTTTTATCACGGTGATATCGGAAGTGTCTTTAGGCAGTGTGTGGGAATGCCCTACTGATTTTACGACCCGTTCTTCATAATAGGACCTGACGCGGCTTTCATACTTGCCCTGTCCCATCTGTTTTAACTTTATGCCGTTAATTCCAAATTCGGCTTTCAAGAGATATTCGGAAGCCTCCCCGAGCTGTTTGGCTGTTTTGATGCCGAAACGCATAAGGTGCTCGGCGGTCTTCTCCCCTATGCCCCAGAGTTCCTTCGCCTCAAGTTTTTCAAAGAGGGCCGGAATCTCCTCGTCCCATATTATAGTAAGCCCGTCGGGTTTTTTCATGTCGGAGGCGAGCTTCGCGATGAGCTTGTTTGTGCCGATGCCTATGGAGCAGGTGAGGTTGAGCTCGTCCTTGATGAATTTCTTGATGCGGGCTGAAATATTTTCCGGAGGTTCCTTGAACTGTGTGATATCCATAAAACATTCGTCAATGGAGTAAATTTCCACGAGGTCCGTGAACCGGAGGAGGATATTGTGGATGCTGAGGGAGGCGTCAATGTATTTTTCGGGATCGGCCGTGACCACGAGCACCTTCGGGCAGAGCCTCTTGGCTTCGGGAATGGTCATGCCGGTTTTAACTCCGAAGGCCCGGGCTTCATAGGAAGAGGTGGTGACTATTGTCCGCGCGTAATTGTTTGCGGGATCGGCGTCCCCGGCAACAACAATCGGTTTGCCTTTTAAAAAGGGATTGGATGCCTGCTCAACGGAGGCGAAAAAGGAATTCATGTCAATGTGCAGTATTACTCTGTCTGCCATAATTATTAAATGTTCCTCCCGGAAGGCGGTAAAAGTTCACAAGATTTGTAAGATTCTGAAGGTTTCATAACTCCCAAAACCTTGAATTTTGCATTATAAACATTACAAACTTTATGAACGTTAAGAACTTAATCTTTTCTCCTTGACAGTATAGCACAAATGTGCTATTATGACAACAAGCAATAAATATAAGTGTAATGGGTTTCCCGGAGGAGGAGTGGAAAAGCCGGTAATCAAGGAATACATAGAAAGTAAAATATACCTGATAAGAGGGCGAAAAGTAATGTTGAGCCGGGATCTTGCGTCCTTGTATGGTGTGGAAACGAGGTATTTGAATAGACAGGTTCTTCGGAATATAGAAAGATTTCCTGAAAATGACTTTATGTTCCAAATTAGCAAAGAAGAGTATGAGGTTATCTTGAAGTGCCGGATTGGCGCTTCAAGTTGGGGCGGAGCCAGAAGAGCCTTGCCTTATGCTTTCACCGAACACGGCATTTTGATGCTTTCGTCTGTTCTGAACAGCGATAGAGCAATAAGGATTAACATTGAGATAATGAAAGTTTTTGTGAGTGTAAGAGAGTATTTATCAACGCATAAAGAAATTGCCGAGAAGTTAAGTAAAATAGAGAGCAAATTGAATGTGCACGATGAAGTTATCAAAGATATTATCGATCAAATACGCCGGATGATTACCGTTCCCGCTAAGCCGAAGAAACAAATAGGTTTTAGAAAAGAGTAGAGACGGAGGTTATATATGGAAAGGATAACCGAAGCGCAGAGAAAAGTGCTGGAAGCCTTACGCGGCTGGTTTACGGATAACAACTATCCCCCGACCCTGCGTGAGCTCTGTAAAAAAACAGGACTCAGTTCCACTTGGACTATAAGGCACCATCTTAAGAAGCTTGAACTCGCGGGGTTCATTAAGATGAAGGAAGGGCTCTCTAGGGGGATTACCCTGCTGGCCGGTTTTGCGGGTGTGCCGCTTGTAGGAAAGATCAGCGCCGGCAGGCCTATTGACGCCATTGAGAATATTGACAGCACGGTGGAATTAAAGGATATGTTCTCCGGGATAGACTCGATCTTTGCTCTGAAGGTCAAGGGAGACAGCATGACGGGCGCGGGCATCTTTGACGGGGATCTGGTCTTTGTAAGAAAACAGCAGAGCGCGGTGAACGGGGATATCGTCGCGGCAATAATAAACGAGGAAGCCGTGGTTAAAAGGTTCGAGATGACCGGAACCGCGGTCAAGCTTATCTCGGAAAACCCCAAGTATGCGCCGATAATATCCAGGGAAGTAAAACTGGCGGGAAAGGTGGTAGGGATATTGAGGAAGTACTAAACAAATTGACAATTTAACAATTGACGACTGACGATTTGGAGTAGCGCTTTGCGCATATTAACAGGGATGGTCAAATGGACGCAGAGAATTTCAAAATAAGAACAAAAAGGCTTGCACTGGGAGTTATAAAGCTGGTTGAAGCACTGCCGGTTTCGAAAACATGTGATGTGCTTGGCAAACAGTTGCTTCGGTCTGCTACATCTGTGGGTGCAAATTACAGGGCTGCCTGTATAGCTAAATCAATGGATGATTTTATTTACAAGATGAAAATAGTTGAAGAAGAACTCAATGAAAGCATTTACTGGATGGAATTACTTGAAGACTCAGGGAAGCTCCTGAAAGATGGAATTCTCAGGGCAGAAGCAAATGAGCTTTACGCGATGGTAGTGGCTTCTATTAAGACAGCAAAGAATAACAACAAATCAAATTGACAATTTAACAATTGACGATTGACGATTTGAAGTAGCGCTTTGCGCATATCAACAGGGATTGTGGAATTGACATCGAGAAAACACTAAACAAATTGACAATTTTCAATTGACTAATCAAGGCGGCTTTTAAAGTTTTTAAGGCAGACATGATTATATCGCGCGGAGCGAACATTAAATTGTCAATCGTCAATAGCTAAGTCGTCAATAATTTTAGTCTGCTCTCTAAGGTCAATAATGAATATCACCCGGGTCAACCAAATCATAAAGGTCGCCGCCGTCTTTGAGGGCGCTGTCATAAAACCTAAATGGTTTACCTGGGTGAGCAAAAAATTTGAGATAAAAAAGATAGCGATGACCTGGAAGAGCTATGAGGGCGCGGCGAAGATAATACATTTTTCGGTCTCGGACGGAAACTCGCTTTACGAAATTAGTTTTAACACTAAGACCTGTGAGTGGCGGCTGGATAAAATAGCGGTAGAATAGCAAAAGTTCATGACATTTTTATGGAGGAGAATATGGAAACCATAACACGCAAGACTTTGTTGTACCGCGGAGGGTTCAAGAGCACTGATTTTTGCCTGAACCATGTTGAGGGCTGTTCACACGGCTGTAAATATCCCTGTTATGCCTTTCTTATTAAGCAGAAGCACGGGGCTATTAAGAATTACGCCGACTGGATAAAGCCGAAATTGGTCGGGAACGCCCTTGATCTGCTGGATACGGAGATGGCGAGGCTCGGTAACCGCCTGGGCAGGGCTTATATGTGTTTTGCCACGGACCTTTTCATGTACGGAAACCCTGAAGTTGCCGATCTTACTTTGCGCATCATGGCAAGGCTGAACAAAAACGGCGTTCCGGTAACCGCGCTCTCCAAAGGCGTCTATCCCAGGGAACTCGCGGAAAAGAGCGGAGCCGGAAAAGAAAATCACTACGGCATAACGCTGGTTTCGCTTGACGAGGATTTCAGGAAAAAATACGAGCCCGGCGCCGCGCCGCTCTCCGAAAGGGTGAAAGCGCTTAAATATCTACACGATAAGGGGTGCAGGACCTGGATCAGCGTGGAGCCCTATCCTCCGGAGTTCATGATAAAGCAGGATATTGGCGAGTTGCTTGAGGCCGTCTCCTTTGTGGACGAAATAGCGGTAGGCAGGCTGAATTACAATAACGAGCTTTACAGGCAGAAGGGAATACACGAATTCTATAAAAAAGTATATTTCGGTGTCTGGAAATATTGTGAAAAGAAGGGTATAAAGTATTTTGCTCCCGGGGCCGAGCCGGCTCGGGAAGAACCGGCCGCGAAAGAGCCGGAACAGTTGTCCCTGGGCTTGCCAATGCCCGAAGGGTGCAAAGTGTAGCCGCCTTTTAAGCAATTCAAAAGCCGGAATTATTATGCTATAATCCCGTTATGAACAGAAAGTTCCAGACGGTGTACTTTACGGATAGGAAGTTTCCCTTCTTAATAAGTTTAAGCAGGGATGTAAATCCCTACCGCTACACTCATTCTCATTCCGGTGAGCTGGAGCTCCAGTATGTGCTTACCGGAGAGGGCAGTTATATCGTAAACAACAATATATATGATATCCGCGAGGGTTCGCTTTTAATAATTCACCGCAATGAATTCCACAGGGTTGCTTCCATCGGCAAGAGGAAACCGTTCTGTAAAGCCGGCTTCCTGCTCTCTTCCAGCATTTTCAACGAGTTCGGGGCCTTTAAAAACTACGCCTCAAAAACCCTCTTCAAATGTTCCCGGGATTTTCCACATCTTATTCAGTTTGATGTGAACGAGCAGGTGGAAGCGGAGATAGCCGTAAAATCCATGTACAAGGATTTTAGCGGCAAGCTTACCGGCTGGAAGGAGTCAATAGCCGCGGGCATGGGGCGTCTCTGCGTGTTGATAGAAAGGCA
>JBAXDA010000099.1:0-6044 GCA_037141215.1 Candidatus Firestoneibacteriota bacterium
GCCTCTCGATAATCGAGGCAAGGCCATTATGGCCTCCCGCGCTTCCCTTGGAACGAATGCGCATATCCCCAAACTCAAGATGCAGATCATCGCATACAACCAACGTATTGCTCAACGCAATCTCTTTATCTTGAACAACTGCCTTGACCGCCGATCCAGAGGCATTCATAAAGGTCATTGGCAAAAGAATATAAACTTGAGATTCTTTTAAAAACATTAGAATCTCAAACGGGATAATGTGGAGCAGAATTATAATGCTTAATTTTTATTTTGATTTTTTTGTATTTATTTAAAATTAATCATATATGACAATTATCTCTGATTGATAGTAATTCTTAGGGCTGCTGAATCCATATTGCTCCGGCTTTCACATCTGAATAGTTTTACAAATACAAAACAATGTTGTATAATCTGTTAAGCGTTACACGGGAGGAGCAACAATATGAAAAAACTTTCATACGCCGTCATCGGCTGCGGGGAGATCGCCTACTGGCAGGCAAAAGGCATTGCAAAAACCACCAATTCAAAGATAACCGCCTGTATGGATTTAAAAAAAGAGTATGCGGAGGCCTTCTCCAAAAGTTACGGCTGTAAACGCTACAGCGAGGTAAAAGAAGTCTGCGCTGATAATTCTGTGGACGCAGTCATTGTCTGTCTCCCGCACTTCCTGCATAAATCCGTTGCCCTGGAATGCGCAGCGGCCGGAAAACATGTGGTGATGGAAAAACCCCTTGCGACCACCCTCGCCGACGCCGATGAAATTATCAAGGCCTGCAAAGATGCGGGCGTGAAGCTCGCAGTCCCCTATGTAAACAGATACCTTCCCGAGGTGCAGAAAGCCAAAGAACTTCTGGATAAAGGCATTCTGGGACGCTTGGTCTATCTTCACATTCAATATATGTCGCTCAAGCCCGAGTCCTACTGGACTATGGGCTGGGATAAGGTCGTTACAACCGACTGGCGGGCAAACAAAGAAAAATCCGGCGGCGGCGCGATGCTGATGAACTGCAGTCATTACATAGATTATTTTTATTATCTGACCGGGCTCAGGGCGGAGCGTATTTACGCCGAGTATGACACCTACGCCACCAAGGTTGAGGTGGAAGACCTTATGAATATGCTGATAAGGTTCAAAGGCGGAGCTACGGGCCTTGTGCAGTCAAGTTCCATGGCCCCCGGCGGGCTGGAGAATATTAACAGGATAGTCGGCACGGAAGGACAAATAATGCTCACTAACCCGCTGAAGGTCTTTGTGACAAAAGACCGTGACGGCTTCGCGGCAAACAAGTGGAATGAAGTGCCTCTGGAAAAACCTAACGATCCCGCCGCAGCACTCAGGACAAAATTCTTTGAACTTTTCTCGGATGCAGTCCTGGACAACAAGCCCGTCCCGATAAGCGGTGAGGAAGCCAGGGTGGCTCTGGAGGTAGTGCTTAAAGGTTATGAGGCAGGAGAAAAGAAAATAGTTATAGAATTAGCATAAAATAAAGACAAAACTAGAAAATTCACGTAAAATCATAAAATCAGAAAAATGTCTTAATAGAAAAACAAAAAGGGGACGGAGAATTTCTCTGCCCCCTTTCAATTAATGCTGTAATTTATTCCAGTTCTTCAGGTTTGACTTTTTCAAGCCGGATGTTGTCAATATAAAGCATCAGTCCTTTCGGCCTGCTCAGACTTGAAAGAGACCACATTTGAACTTTTTTCAAATCAAAGGGCCGGTCAAACTTCAAAGGAAAAACAAGCGTATTCTTTCCGGGTCTTAACATCCCGCTCACCGCAACGCGCTTTTCAGGATCTCCAAAATAAGCTTCCTTAGAAAAACCGGCATCCGCATCCGCTCCCTGAAAAGATAGCGCTACAAGCCCCGCTGTGGGATTAAAGATATCAACTTTTAGCGCGTTATAGGCCGACCAATCTCCCTTAAATTTGGTGAACTGTATATCGGCCCACTGGTCATCCGTATAACTTACTTTGAGGCAGGTTTTCCCCGTAGAGAAGTTCTCGGGCGAAAGCTCCGCCTTAATATTATCCTTCGTCGGACCGTCGAGCTGAAAGCATTTTAAGTCGTCCGCCTTTTCAAAATCAAAAAGCACAAGAGGCTTGGGCTCCGCCGCCATCGCAAGGTACGGGACTGCCAGGACCAACGAGAGAACGAACAAAATTGTATTCTTCATTATTTTTCCTCCTGTAGTAATACCCTTCTGAAGATATCGGAGCATCCTCTTTGGGTGTTTTCTTTCTATATACTACATCAGAAACCGCGATTTTTCCAGCCCTTAAATAAAAGAGGCCCGCAATACGCGGGCCTCTTCGAGCTTTACTACTGATTACGGCTCTATACTATTCAGAAACCTGTTCCACCCTGATATTATCAATATAAATAACAAAATCCGCAGGTCTTGAACTGACAAAGACCGAGAATTTCTTTACATTGCCTATATCGAGTGCACGGCTCTTGTCTTCTACCGTAGCGCCGGCAATCTCTATTTCAAAAGTGTTCTTTCCGGGTTTAAGCACGGTGCTCGCGTGATATCTCAGGCCATATTCGCCAAAATAGGCTTCTTTGGTAATTTTTGATTTATCGTCAATAGCGGCAAAATTCAGGCTTACTACTTCCTTGGTGGGGTTGAAGACATCTATTTTCAGGACATCATAACCCGTCCAATTTCCGTCAAACTTCAGGAAATGCGGGCCCGGCCAGTCACCGTCTTTCGGAAAGGATATTTTGCAGGCATATTTCCCTTCTGTTACATTCTCAGTTACTTTTTCTACGGGATAGGTCTTGTCTCCGTTATTCTCTTTAAAAAGTTCCGAGATATCGGTATCCTTTTCAAAGCCAACGATCAATTTGGGGGCGAGTTTCTTTGCCGCCATAAGGTCAGAACCTGCCGCAAGAACCAGCGCAGCGGCAAACATTACTGCAAGTACTTTTTTCATTTGTCCTCCTCCTGTATTCCGGACCACCTGTAAAAGTGTTCTCGGCTATTATACCTGTCAATTAAACAATGAATCGGGCCTAAACTTCAAGTGAAATATTGCTCTACCGCCTCTGCAAGGCTTTCAACAGCCTGTTAAGGTTCCAGCTCCTGAAGGTATTTGGCTGCTTCTTCCGGAGGAGTAGGGTTAATATAGAAACCGGAACCCCATTCAAACCCGGCTACTTTAGTTAGTTTCGGCATTATTTCAAGATGCCAGTGAGTGTAAACCCCGTCGTGATGCCTGAGCGGAGCTGTATGGATTATATAGTTATAGGGCGGGTCGTTAAGCGCTTTTTTTATCTTCAAGAGCGTTTCTTTAAGTATCTTCGCAAGGTCTCCTGATTCTTCCTTATTTATATTAAGAAAGTCAGGAGAGTGTTTTTTGGGAAGAATCCAGGTCTCAAAGGGGAAGCGCGGCGCGAAAGGCTCGAAAGCAATAAAGTTCTTGTTCTCCAGAATGACCCTGGTTTTATCTTTTGACTCCTGCCTTATCATATCGCAGAAAACACATCTTTCTTTGTAGCCAAAATAGGCTTTAGCTCCGTCAATTTCTTCGGCAACTCTCTTTGGCACAATAGGGGTGGCTATAAGCTGGGAGAGGGAATGATCAAGCATTGCTCCTGCCTGCGTCCCGTGATTCTTGAAAATGAGAATATATTCAAACCTTGTATCGTTCTTTAGGTCCAGCGCTCTGGTCCTGTAGGTCCAGATAACCTTCTCAACCTGCGAGACCTCAAGGTCTGCAAGGCTCTTATCGTGCTCCGGAGTTTCAATTATTACTTCGTGGGCCCCGACGCCGTCCATCACATCGTACATGCCGTCTCCCCGCCTGTTGAGCTCGCCTTCTACGCGAAGAACGGGAAAATTATTAGGAATTACTCTTACCTGCCAGTCCGGAGAATTCGGGGCGGTAGGCGGATCCCTGTAAGCGAATATTTCCGGAGGAGTTTTATCTTCGTTTCCGTAATCAAACGGGCAGAAACCCTGTTTCTTCGGCACCCCGGCAAATTCCGAAAAGTCCGTAGGCCTCTTTACCCTTTCGGTGGAGATGATAACCCATCTATTTGAAACGGCGTCTTTTCTTAATTCAGGCACAGAAGACTCCTCTCATCAAGCTGCTACAGCTGCTTGCAAATACTTGGGGCGCTTTTTCAACCTGCCGTATTATTATATCAGAATTAATCATTACGGTTCAAGCAGGTATCTTAGGGCCATAACCTGTTACCTTTAATCTGTCAGGCGAAAACAACTCCTTTGCCAGGCTTGTGATTCCGCTCTTACTAACCGCTTCTATGCCTGCCAGAGTTTCCTCTTCACTTATAAATCTGCCAAAATAGTTTTCCTGTCTTAAAAGCTTTGACATGCGGTTTGAAGTGTTTTCCATGCTCAGAATGAAGCCGCATTTGGCCTGTTCCCTGGCTTTTATCAGTTCATTATCTGTAATAATACCGTTCTTTATTTTCTCCATTTCGAGCTTCACTACTTCAATAAGCTCGTCCTTTTTTTCCGGGTCTGTAGCCGCATAAACCGCGAAGATGCCTGTCCCGGCGTACGACTCGTAGAAAGAATGAATGGCATAAGCCAGCCCTCTCTTCTCGCGGACTTCCTGGAAAAGCCTGGAACTTACCGAGCCTCCGAGAATATCATTTAACAGGGCAAGAGTGTAAATCCGGCTGCTTGAAAAGGAAAGCCCCTCTGTTCCGAGCACCAGGTGCGACTGCTCAAGAGTTTTAAAGCTCTCCGCCCTTTCATAATCGCAAACAGGGTTTGAAGGTTTTGCCGTTGCGGGCCCGGGCATCCAGCCTCCGAAATACTTCTCAACCAGCCGTAGAACTTCCCCGCTTTTGATGTTTCCCGCGGCCGAGATCAGAGTATTCCCCGGAGAATAATTATTTTCCCAGTACTTTTTTACATTTTCCCGCCTGAAACCTGAAACCGATTCAAGAGTTCCGAGGATGGGACTCCCGAGCGCGTGCCCCTTGAAAAGTCCGGACATGAACATATTCAGCACTACATCATCAGGCTGGTCCATGTACATTTTTATCTCTTCAAGTATAACGCTGTTTTCTTTTTCAATATCTTCAGGAGAAAAAACGGAGTTGAGCAGCATATCGGAGAGCATTTCCAGGGCTTGCGGTATCTTTTCTGCCGTCATTTTTACCATAAAGCAGGTGTGTTCACGGCTGGTAAACGCATCCAGGTAGGCGCCAAGCAGGTCAAATTTTTCGGCAATAGCAAAAGCGCTATTCCTGACAGTTCCTTTAAAGAGCATATGCTCCAACATATGAGAAAGGCCCCTCTCGGGGCCTTTCTCGTGACGGGAACCTGTTTTTATCATTATTCCGAGGCTGACTGACTTGACATAAGGCATTTCATCTGTCAGCAGAACCAACCCCGAAGGCAGTATACTCTTATTTAGCATCCGACGGCTTTCCCAGATCCCGCAGAGCTTGTTTCCTTGAAAGTCTGATCTTTCCCATTTTATCAACTTCTATGACCTTGGCGGGAACCGTATCTCCTTCCTTAAGTATGTCCTCAACCTTGGCCACTCTCTTCTCGTCAAGTTCAGAGATATGGATCAAACCGTCGGTGCCGGGGAAGATCTCAACAAAAGCCCCGAACTCAACAATTTTCCTTACCTTGCCGGTATAGATCCTGCCGATCTCCGCTTCCTGAGTGAGTTCTTTAATCCTCGCAAGAGCCTTCTCTATCGCGCTGTTGTCCACAGAAGCGATATTTACCGTTCCATCGTTCTCAATATCAATCTTCACTCCGGTCTCTTCAATAATCTTCTTGATTATCTTGCCGGAAGGCCCGATAACATCCTTTATCTTCTCTGGATTGATCTTAAAGGAAATGATTCTCGGCGCGTACTCGGAAAGTTTCTCTCTCGGCAGAGGTATCACTTTGCTCATTTCGCCGAGTATGAATTTCCTCGCTTCTTTGGCCTGTTTAATAGCCTGTTCCACCACCGCCATAGAAATACCATCCACTTTGATGTCAAGCTGGATTGCGGTTATACCTTTATCAGTGCCCGCAACCTTGAAATCCATATCGCAATGG
>JBAXDA010000100.1:0-6019 GCA_037141215.1 Candidatus Firestoneibacteriota bacterium
GGTTGTCAACTGGACGGGGAGTGTGGAAACAATGTATCTCTTGCTCTGCCTCATGCCTTTGGCAACGATAATTTTGACTGCAGTTGCGAAAATTTAAGAAAGTTGAAACGCGGGGTTTGCTAGTAAATATAATAGGCGCAGGCAGAAAGAGTTTTGCGTTTTCTATGGGGCTAAGAGAAGGGTGGAGATTAGTGAAATCAAATGCTACTATGGTTGTAGTTTGAAGGTAAGGAGAGACTATCAAAAAAATAGAAGGTTTTCAGCCTAAGAAACGTTACGGACAAAATTTCCTTACGGACAGAGGCACGCTCCGGAAGATTGTTGCTTCGGCAGGCCTGGAGCCGGGGGATACCGTGCTGGAAATAGGGCCGGGCAGAGGGGATATGACCACGGCAATCGCGGAAAAGTGCAAAGTCGTGGCTGTTGAAATTGATAAAGACCTTATCCCGCATCTCAAGGAGAAGTACAAGAACACTCCGAATGTTACCATCGTCCACGGCGATATCCTGGAAGCCGATTTCAGTAAATTGATACCGGAAAAATCCAAGGTCATTGCCAACATTCCCTACTACATCAGCACGCCGATTATTTTCAAGATACTTGAGAATAAAAAATATTTTACCACCGCGGTAATGACCGTGCAGAAGGAACTCGCGGACAGGATTGTCGCGGGACACGGAAATAAAGAATACGGGGTCTTGACGGTTATGGTCCAGCTTCACGCCGATGTTGTGGTGACTCAGCATCTTCCGGCTGCGGCTTTCAAGCCCGCTCCCGAAGTGGATTCCTCTGTTATAAAACTTACGATACACCAGAAACCCAAGTACGGGGAATTGGATTTTCCGCATTTTGAGAAAATAGTGAGGACAGGATTTCAGCAGAGAAGAAAAATGCTCCGCGGTACGCTGCAGCAGCTGGGGTATACAAAAGAAGAACTGGAAAAAGTCCTGAATAATTGCGGGATTAAGACTGAAGCCAGGCCCGAAGAGGTCAGTATCGCCGGCTTGGCTGAATTGGCAAGAAAACTAAAGAACTTAAAGCGGTAATGAACGGACTTGGTTTTCAGCGTTCGTATAATATTTCGTTTTAGGGCGTAACCGGCTTGTATTCGAAAAGATCCGACTTTCCGTGTTCTCTGCACACCTTGGTAGGTTCTGTTCCCTTAATAAAATAATCTTCAATGATATTTTTGCATTTGCTTCCGGCAAGCAGTCCGGTCTCGGCGTCTATCTTTATGGAAACAATCCCGTCGGGTTTCTGGAAATCCGCGGGGGGGTCAATGTAATAATCTCTCATCAACTCGGCCCAGATGGGTACGGGAGTGTTTCCGCTTGATATTACCTGGCCCAAGGACCTGTGGTCGTCGAATCCCACCCAGATGCCGCAAACAAGGTCAGAGGTAAATCCTACAAACCAGACATCAGATTGATTGTCGGTAGTTCCGGTCTTGCCTCCGCACTGGAAGGTTATGCCCGAATTCTTTATAGCTTTGGCCGTACCGTCCCTGGTCACTCCTTCCAACAGGGTCGTCATTATGTAGGCGGTTTCAGGCTTTAAGACTTCCTGTATTTTGGGCCTATTTTCTTCGAGCATCTTGCCGGAACTGTCTTTAATATAAAGTATGGAAAAGGGCTGTACCTTAACGCCCTGATTGGGAAAGGCGGCGTACGCCCCGGTCAGTTCAAGCAGGTTTACTTCCGAAGTGCCGAAGGCCAGGGAGAGGTTTTTTCTTATTTTGCTTCTTATGCCCATTTTCTGCGCGTAGCCCGCGGCCGAGGAGGTGCCGACCTTGGTAAGCAGTTTCAGCGTCACCACATTCCTGGAATAAGTGAGGCCTTTGCGGATAGTCGTGGGCCCAAAAAATTTCTTTTCATAATTTTCAGGCTTCCATTCCGTGCCGTCCCTGTCGGTGACGACCAGGGGCGTGTCAAGTATTACATCTGCTGTTGTAAAGCCGTTGTCAATGGCCGCGGTGTAGATGAAAGGTTTGAAAGCCGAGCCCGGCTGGCGCATTGCCTGGTAGGCCCTGTTGAATTCGCTCTCCGCGAAATCTCTTCCGCCGATGAGGGCTTTGATATATCCGGTCTTCGGGTCAATTGCGACGGCCGCATATTGAAGAGGAACATTCTTTTTGAATTCAGGATCGGAGAGTATATTTTCGACGGGAATGCCGAGTTCTCTGGCTATCTTGGTCTCGGCGTCTTCGAGGCCTTTTGAGGCCGCCTTCTGGACTATGTCCTGCAGTCTCATATCAAGAGTGGTGTGAACCGAGAGGCCGCCTTTGTAAATAGTATTGCTCCCGTAGGTTTCCTCTATCTGCTGGCGGACATATTCCACAAAATAGGGGGCGTTCCTGGTTTCTGTTTTATGGAGTTCTATCTGCGTGGCTTTGGCTATTTCACCCGCGGCTTTACTGATGATTTTTCTCTTTATCATTCTTTCCAGAATCATATTTCTTCTGGCTCTTGCTCTTTCCATGCTGTTGTAAGGCGAGGTCCTGTTGGGGGATCTTACCAGTCCCGCAAGCAGCGCGCACTCGGGAAGGTTCATCTCCTCAACATGCCTGCCGAAATAAGTCCTGGCGGCGGCTTCGACTCCGTAAGAACCGGAACCGAAATACACCTGGTTCAAATACATTTCAAGAATCTCTTTTTTTGTGTACCTGTATTCTATCTTCAGCGAGAGGAGGGCTTCTTTTGCTTTTCTTGAGAAGGTCCGCTCTTTGGTGAGGAAAAGATTTCTCGCAAGCTGCTGCGTTATGGTGCTCGCGCCCTGCTCAACTTTTGCGTGAATGACATTGACCATGATTGCGCGGGCAATTCCCGTAAGATCAATGCCCCAGTGGCTGTAAAAATTTTCGTCTTCAACGGCAAGGAGCGCGTCCTGCAGAGTCTTTGGAACTTTATCCAGAGGGACGAGCGTTCTCTGCTCCACAAAAAGCTGGGCGATGAGGTTGTCGTTGATATCGTAGATTTTTGAGGCAAGGGAGGGCTTGTAGCCTTCAAGCTCGCTTAACGGGGGAAGTTCCCGGTAATAGCCTATCAGCAGACCGGCAAACGAGCCGAAAAACGCGCAGGCAACCGCAACGGTCGTATAGCGGAAGGTTCTGTTTTTAGCCCAAAGTTTGAGAAGTTTCACGAACATACTATATTATATAGAAATCCCTGTTTCATTGCAAAGAAAAAGTAATGTTTTTCCTTATTAATACAGGGTTTTCGCCCCTCTGTCTTGACATACCCACCCTTTTTTGTTATAATCACTTTGCGGTTCCCTCTTGACGGGAACTTTTTTCTTTTGTTGAAAATGGTTGTATTGGTGAAAAGACTGATTACACTGATAGTTCCGCTTTAAATACCGGGCGGCGCTTCATATCGGTGTAGTCACTTCAAAATCAATGCAAACATACTCTGTACAAGAAAGGTGGGGATTAAATTGGTAGAAGTAACGATAAAGTCTGATGAATCTTTTGAATCAGCGCTTAAGAGATTCAAGAGGAAATGTCAGACGGAAGGCATCCTTACAGAGATAAGGAAAAGAGAGTTTTACGAAAAGCCGAGCGAAAAGCGGAAGAAGAAAGAAGAAGCCGCTGCCAGGAAGCTGCGTAAAAGACTAGAGAAGCTTGACTAAAGGCAGGCCGGATGGGACTCAAAGAGAAACTTGACGAAGATTTAAAAGCGGCGATGAAGGCTGCCGATCAGGCTAAACTTTCCGCAATCAGGCTGCTTAAAACCTCAATCATGAACGGCGAGATACAGAAAAATAAAGCCTTCACGGACGAGGATATTTTTCCTTTGATACAAACTGCAATTAAGCAGAGGAAAGATTCTTTTGAGCAGTACACAAAGGGCAACAGGCCCGAACTTGCGGAGAAAGAAGCTGCTGAGGTCAAAATTCTTGAAGTTTATCTGCCGGCTCAAATGGACGAGGCTCAGGTCAAGGAACTGGTTGACAAAGCAATAAAGGAAACAGGAGCGGTAAGCTTAAAGGATATCGGGAAGGTAATGGGAAAGTTGATGCCGCTTGTAAAGGGCAAGGCCGACGGCGGGCTTGTTAACAGGCTCGTCAGAGAGGCTCTCACAGTTTCTTAAAGAGAAACTATTTTCCGGCAATCCCGTTTCCTGAACGGAATTAATTTCCACAAAACTTATTAAGCAACAAGACAAAAGTGCTGAATTAAATTTTCTACGACAGGCCCGCGGCTGTTGCGGCCTCGGGCCTGCTCGGTAAAATCATTGTCAGAAAGTTTTTTTGGCAGGTTCTTATCCGGACGGATCGTTGAGGCCGAGGCCTCCCTTGAAAAAATGATCCCGCCTCTCACCATCGGCACATCCAGTAGTATCAGTATATATTTGAGTTTGGCTTGAAGTTCAGAGTTTCATCGGAATAATAATAATATTATCTGCGTAATTAACCGCTGAAGATAAGCGGAGAGTGACGGAGGCAGTATGAAATTAACTGACTTATACAAAAATCTGATCGAGACAGGCATTGATAATGACCTGCGCGGCAGAAAGCATGTGGAAAAACTGCTCAAAAAAACAATTGAGGATTACAGGGAATTAAAAGACGAGGAAAAAAAAGAGTTTGACCGGGACCGGTTCTTTAATCCGTATTCCGATACCAGGATTCTGTACGGCGATAAAACGGCCGAGATACGCAAGGTTCTTGTCGGCGTTGATATGGAAGTCGGAGAGCTGCTGCTTGCCGACAGGCTGAACGAAAAAGGAGCAAAGATTGACCTGGTGCTCGCGCATCATCCTGAAGGTAAAGCCATCGCGAACCTTCACGAGGTAATGATGCTGCAGGCTGATATTATGGCGAATTTCGGCGTGCCTATAGCGGCCGCCGAAGGCATGATGCTTCCCAGGATAAAAGAGATAGAAAGAAGGGTAATGCCCGCCAATCATAACCGCGCGGTGGACGCGGCAAAACTCCTTAAGCTCAATTTTATGTGCGCCCATACGGTCGCGGATAACTGTGTTGCAAAATACCTGCAGGGCAGATTTGATACCGATAAGCCTGAGACTTTAGGCGGGGTGCTTAAACTGTTGAAATCCATACCGGAATACTCGCACGCTGCGGAGCATAGCGCGGGGCCTAAAGTTATTGTGGGCGCCCCGGGTTCTAAAGCAGGCAGGATTTTCGTGGATATGACCGGCGGAACGGAAGGCGCCAAGGATCTTATATCCAGGTGGTCGGCCGCTGGAATTTCAACGGTAGTCGGCATGCATTTCTCGGAAGAGCATAAGAAAGAGATGGAAAAGAGCTACATTAACGCCGTGATTGCAGGACATATTGCAAGCGACAATCTGGGACTTAACCTCCTTTTTGACGAGGCCGTGAAAAAAGACAAGAAACTGGAATTTATAGGTTGCTCGGGATTTTTCCGCGTGAAAAGATAACAGGCAAATTGTTTAAAGAGCGGAACAGAGAAAAATGGCATTGATACCGGAAGACAAGATAGCGCAGGTTAAGGAAGCCAATGATATAGTCGATGTTATTTCCGGCTATGTGTCTTTGAAAAAATCGGGAATGAATTTTAAGGCTCTCTGCCCGTTTCACACAGAGAAAACCGGCTCTTTCATGGTCAGCCCGGCAAAGCAGATCTGGCATTGCTTCGGGTGCCTGGAAGGCGGCAATGTTTTCCAGTTCATACAGAAAGCCGAAAAACTGGAATTTGCCGAAGCCGTAAAACTGCTTGCGGAAAGAAAAGGCATCACGATAGAGCTTAAAAGCGGGCCGGGGCAGGATCTTTCAGACCGGCTCTTTGAACTTCACGAGTTTGCGGCAAAATATTTTATGGACAATCTGCGCTCGGATAAAGGCAGGACGGCCCACAGATATCTGCTTGACCGGGACATTACCAAAGAGTCCATGGAAAGATGGGGGCTGGGTTTCGCGGTGGATTCCTGGGATGATTTTCTAAACCACGCGAAGAAGAATAAATTTACCGAGAAGCTCCTGGAAGCCGCAGGGCTTATCGTAAGAAACGAGGAACGCAAGAGTTACTACGACAGGT
>JBAXDA010000101.1:0-5986 GCA_037141215.1 Candidatus Firestoneibacteriota bacterium
GGGATGATAGACCCCTACTGGATGGTTGCTTCAAATATAGACGAGGCTCAGAGGAATGTCGTTGCGGTCGGGGCAGACATAGAAAAGATTGCCATACTGGATAATTTCTGCTGGGGCAATCCGAGGAAACCCGACGAGATGGGAGGTCTGGTAAGGGCCTGTTTAGCCTGTTATGATATAGCGAAAGAATATGGAACCCCGTTTATTTCAGGGAAGGACAGCCTTAACAATGAATATCTTGATTACGCGACAGGAACAAAAATAGCCATTCCGGGAACAATGCTTATTTCCAGCATCTCGGTGATTGAAAACATAAAGAACACGGCAACGATGGACTTTAAAAAAGCCGGGAATCTAATTTACATCATCGGGGAAACTTTTGAGGAACTTGGCGGCTCGGTTTATTATAAACTCTTCGGCAGTATCGGAAACTCTGTGCCTAAAGTGGATGCTAAGACCGGCAAGAGGATATTTAAGGCCGTTAATCTGGCAATCAAAGAGAAATTTGCAGTCGCCTGCCATGACTGTTCCGAGGGTGGTTTAGGGGCTGCGGTTGCCGAGATGGCTTTTGCAGGCGGTTTCGGCGCTGAACTTCACCTTGAAAAAGCGCCCAGACCGGCTTCTCTGACAAGAGACGACCTGCTCTTCTTCTCGGAATCAAACACCAGGTTTATAGTTGAGGTAGAGCCGAAGAACAAGGAAAGATTTGAAACGCTTTTCAAGGGTCTAAAGTTCGGAGAGCTGGGGAAGGTAACAGCTGAGGGCGGTTATACGGTTCTTGGCTTAAAGGGAAAAAAGATTCTTTCGGAAAAGTTGAAAGATCTTAAGGAAGCCTGGCAAGCGCCGCTTAGGAATCCGTAAAGCAGAAGAGCTGCGAGGTGTAAATCTTTCGAGTAAGATCAAGAAAGCAGGAAACGATAAAATATAACAGTACAAAGGAAGAGAAATGCATTCAAAGACGATAGTTCTGCGGACTGCCGGGACAAACTGCGATTATGAAACAGTTAATGCGTTTAAAGTCTGCGGCGCCGAGAAGGTTGATCTGGTTCATATCAATCAACTTCTGAAAAAAGAAGTGAACATTATGGATTATCAGATTCTTGCTCTTCCCGGGGGCTTCTCTTACGGTGACGATGTTGCCGGAGGCAAGCTTCTGGCGAACGAGATTAAGTACAAAATGATAGACGCGATAGGGAAATTTGTTGCGGCGAAGCGCCTTGTAATAGGGATCTGCAACGGGTTTCAGGTGCTGGTCCGCACAGGACTGCTTCCCGGATTTGAAGGCATTGACGACCTGGAGTTCACGACTCTTGCTTTTAACGATTCCGGCAAATTTGAAGCAAGATGGCTGTATCTTAAGACGGAAGAGAGTAAATGCGTGTTTGCCAGAGGGTTAAAGCCCGTAATCTATCTCCCCATTGCCCACGGTGAAGGCAAATTCCTGGCTTTGAACAAAAAAGTCCTGGAGCAGATAAAAAAGAACGGCCAGGTTGTTTTTAGGTATTGCGATAAAAAAGGAAAAGTCATAGGTTACCCGGAGAATCCGAACGGTTCGGTGGAGGCAATAGCCGGTATCTGCAATCCCGACGGAAATATCCTGGGGTTGATGCCCCACCCCGAAAGATATATGACAAAGTATAATCATCCCCGCTGGACCAGGGAGACGCTTTCCGAAGAAGGCGACGGAGTCCAAATCTTCAGGAATGCCGTCGGATTCGCAAAAAAATATCTTTAACGCTCGCGGGCGGCCATGAAACTAATAACCACCCACATCAACGCTGATTTTGACGCGTTTGCCTCTCTGATAGCCGCCAAAAAGCTTTACCCGGGGGCAAAAGCTGTTTTCCCCGGGAATTATGAAAAAAAAGTAAAGGAATTCCTCCAGCTTTACTCCGAGCAGTTCAAATTAGACCGCCTTAAAGATATCCTCCAGGAAGAAGTTGACGAGCTGATAATAGTGGACACTTCGACCGCCGGAAGGATAGGCGCTCTGGCAAAACTGCTTGCAGAACCAAAGCTAAAAGTTACGGTCTATGATCACCATCCAGCCGGTCCTGAAAATATAAAAGGGGATTACAAAAATAAAAATGAGCATGTAGGCGCGACCATCTCGCTGTTTATCAGGGAGTTCAAGGAAAGAGGCTTTGAAATAACAACTGCGGAAGCGACGCTTTTTGCCCTGGCTCTCTACGAGGAAACCGGGTCCTTCAGCTACGCCTCCACCACACCCCTGGAATTAAATATGATGGCGTATCTGCTGGAAAAAGGCGCCGATCTGAATATAGTAATGGATTTTCTTAAAGAAGGATTCTCTCCTGAGCAGGAGCAGCTTTTCAAGAGGCTGCTTGCCACAATTACAACTTATGATATAATGGGTATACCGGTGAAAATTGCCGTGGCGGAAACAGACCAATATGTAAAAGATATCGCTCTGGTTGTGCACAAACTCCGCGATATGGGCAATCTTGATGTTATTATTGCTCTGGTGAAATTGCCGGAATCGGTGCATATGATCGCCAGAAGCAGTTTGAAGCAGATTAACGCCGGGGAAATAATGAAGGAGTTCGGCGGGGGCGGGCATGAATCAGCGGCTTCAGCCTCGCTGAACGCGGTGAGCCTCGGAGAATTGAACTCAAGACTGCTGGAGGTTCTGAGAGAAAAAGTTAAGCCGTTTCTCAGGGCCAAAGACATAATGAGCAGTCCGGTCCTGAGCATTAAACCGTCAATCACCTGTGAGGAAGCAAGAAAAATAATGCTGAGGTTCAATCACAACAGCCTCCCGGTGATAGAGAACAAAAAACTGCTGGGTATAGTCAGCATAACGGAACTGGATAAATGCATACAGCATAATTTTAACGATAAGGAGATCTCCGGTTATATCAGAACGGGTATTGCTACGGTCTCACCCGAAATCTCGCTTAACGAAATCCAGAATCTTATGGTTGATGAAAATGTCGGAAAGCTTCCGGTGCTTGACGCCTCCGGAGGCATTCTGGGAATAGTGACAAGGACGGATGTGTTGAAAAGCATAAATAAGAACAGACTGAACGAGAAGGTCCGGCAGATTGAAAAAGCTCTTGAGAGCGCGGCCCCCGAGACTCTTAATGTTAAAGGACTGCTGGAGCAGAGGCTGCCCCGCCGGATTCTAGAGATGTTCACGGAAATAGGCGCCATAGCGAAAGCAATAGATGTAAAGGCGTTCGTGGTAGGCGGTTTCGTAAGGGACCTCCTTCTCGGGATAGAAAATTATGACATCGACCTTGTGGTGGAAGGCGACGGATTGAAATTCGCCGGGATTCTTGCAAAGAAATTTAAAATGCCGCTCAAGAAACACAAAAAATTCGGCACTGCCGTGCTGGTTTACGAAGGCAAGATAAAAATAGATGTAGCAACCGCCAGGGTGGAATTTTATGACTATCCTGCAAGCGCCCCGCAGGTAGAGTTCTCCCATATAAAGTATGATCTCTATCGTCGTGATTTTACAATTAATACCATGGCGATCGAGCTGGACAGCTCTGCCTTCGGAACGCTGGTGGATTTCTTCGGAGGCAGAAGGGATCTTAAAGCCGGGCTTATACGGGTACTTCACAATATGAGTTTTGTAGAGGATCCGACCAGGATTTTCCGCGCGATCAGATTTGAACAGCGGTACGGCCTTAAAATAGAGAGAAGCACCCAGAACTATCTGAGCAACGCGATTGAGCTTGAGATGTTTGACCGGCTAGCGACCCACAAAATAAAGGACGAGATAGTGCTCATCCTTAACGAAGATTATCCTCTCAAGGCTTTGAACAGAATGAAGCAGCTGGAAGTGCTCAAGTATATCCATCCGGACCTTAAAATTACTCCTAAAATGAAAGAGCTTTTTAACGGTATTCACGACAGTTTTGCCGTAGAAGCTCTTTTCATGGACGAAAAGGTGAAGAAATGGCTTGTCAATTTTATGGTGTTGCTTGACGGCCTGAAGCTGAAGGACTGCAGAAAGATTTGCGAGCGCTTTAAGCTGGATGGGGAGGCAGTCCGCAAGGTAATTGAAATAAAAGAAGGAGAGGAGCATACGCTCCATACTCTTAATCGGGCCAGGCTTAGCAACAGCGGAATCTATAACGAGTTAAGCAAGGTGCCGATGGAAGGTCTGCTTTTTTATCTTTCCAAGACAGGGGAACTCAGGGTAAAACAGAGGCTTCATCTTTACATATCCTCTCTTTCAAAAATAAAACTGGAACTTACCGGAGAGGATTTGAAAGCGCTTGGCTTGAAACCGGGGCCTGTATATAAAGAGATATTTGCAAAACTGCTGGACGCTAAACTGAACGGCCTTGTTAAGGACAGGGAGGAAGAGCTTAAGTTCGTCTCGGGGCTTAAACTCCGCCCTTAGTCCTTTTCTTTGCAGAACAAGTCAGTTCGCCATAATGATTTTGATTTATTACGGCCCATGTGCTACAATTGGTCAGCAAAATGCCTTGTACACAAAGGAAAATAAATTATGTTTGGAATAGCAAATGACCCTCTTGGATTCTTTATCCGCTTTCTTGCCATAATATTCGGCCTTACAATCCACGAATTTGCTCATGGCTATGTAGCTTATTTGCGGGGTGACGGAACGGCCAAGGCCATGGGGAGGCTAACTCTAAACCCCCTGAAACACCTTGATTTGATAGGGACCATTATGCTTTTCCTGGGGCCCATCGGCTGGGCAAAGCCTGTCCCTATTAATCCCGCCTTTTTCAAAAAGCCCAGGCAGGATCTTTTTCTTGTTTCCATTGCGGGCATCTCCGCCAATCTCACGACAGCGTTCATACTGGCGCTTGTTGCAAGGTTTGTCGGTTGGGAGGCGCTTGGCGCCGGAGGACAGCTGCTTGTTATAAACCTGATGGGTATAAATCTTGCCTTAAGCGTCTTTAATCTTATACCTCTTCCGCCTCTGGACGGCTCCAAGGTTTTGGCCAGCCTGCTGCCTGCAAGGCAGGCGAGTGCGGTGGAACGCTTCAATCCGCTTATCGGAACAGTAATAATTCTTGGGGTAATGATGATACCTCCTCTGCGTAATATTGTATTTGGGATTCCCCTTAATTTTCTTTTCAATATCTTACTCGGAGTCAGTAATTACGGAGGGTTATGACAAAGAAAGCAAGAATACTGAGCGGCATGCGTCCGACCGGGAAATTGCATATCGGGCACCTGCTCGGCGTGCTCAATAACTGGGCCCGCTTGCAGGATACTTACGAATGTTTTTACGAGGTAGCCGACTGGCACGCGCTTACAACCGAGTTTCAGAACACAAAAGAAATGGCGCAGAATGCAAAAGAAATGGTGGTAGACTGGCTGGTTTCCGGTATTGATCCCGCAAAGAGCACTATCTTTATACAATCCAAGGTTCTTGAGCATGCCGAGCTGAATATTCTGCTTTCTATGATCACTCCCGTGCCCTGGCTGGAGAGAAATCCTACTTATAAAGAACAACTTAACGAAATCAAAGACAAAGACCTTTCTAATCTCGGGTTTCTCGGCTATCCGGTCTTGCAGGCTGCTGACATCTTGATTTACAAGGCAAGCGTTGTGCCTATAGGGCAGGACCAGCTTCCCCATCTTGAAATCTCCAGGGAGATTTGCAGGAGGTTCAATAATTTTTACGGAAATATTTTCCCTGAACCGCAGCATCTCTTTACGGAAGCGCCGAAGATACTCGGCACCGACGGACGGAAGATGTCCAAGTCCTACAATAACGCCATCTTTATGTCGGACACCAAGGAAGAAGCAGGGAAGAAGATTAAGAAAGCCTACACCGATCCCAAAAAAGTAAGACAGGGAGATCCGGGCACGCCCGAGGGCTGTCCTATTTTTCTTCTGCAGAATGTTTATAATAAGCAGGAAGTCCCTGAATTGTCCGCGGGCTGCAGGTCAGGTAAGCTCGGCTGCGCTGACTGCAAGAATAAACTTATGTTGTTCCTTGGTCCGGTGCTTGATTCAATGCAGGAAAAGCGCG
>JBAXDA010000102.1:0-5901 GCA_037141215.1 Candidatus Firestoneibacteriota bacterium
AATGCCCTTGCTTACTCCTATGTTTTTGAGGCTGCCTATTATCATAAGCCCGACAAAGAGCCCGGCAAACATAGGCACAGCCATAGCAATAAAATTTCTGTCCTTCAACAGTTTTTTTAACGCTATGGGTTCGTTCCGGCCGGTGTAATCTGCCGGATTTTTAAGGAAAAGCGAACAGCCGGTAATGAACAGGAAATAGAAGGCTCCCAGTATTTTGAAAAGATCCTGCAGGGAAACGCCTCGCCCCAGCAACAGTTCCGAGACAAAAGAAATAAGCACCGCACCAAAGGCAAAAAAAGCGACTATTATCCCTGTTGCTACGGCTTTCCTGTCGCTAAACCATTTCTGCGCAGTGGCAATTGGGGTTATATAGCAAAACCCCGAACCTACTCCCGCCATCAGGCCTATAGAAAGAGACAGATTTAGCAACGAAACAGGAAGCAGGCCGGCAAGCAAATACCCCGATCCGAATACGGCGCCGCCTATAAGCCCGGTAAAACGCGGTCCGAATTTTTCAAGAATCCTTCCGCCGTAAAGGAACGCCAGCGCGAACGCAATGTGATAAACAGAATAAGTAATCTGCGACAGAGTTGCCGTAAAATTATATTTTGTGATAAGCTCTCTGGAAAAGATGCTCCAGGCGTAATGCCCGCCTATCATCATCTGCATTACCAGCAGCAGCCCCAGCATGACATACCTGTTCGTATTTTTCATTTGCAGTATTCCAGAAAGGCCTGGTACATCCACTCATCCCACTCTTCCTTTACCCCTATCCCGTGAAGGTCGGGATAATTCTTGGCAATAAGCCCGCCTTTCTTTCCAAAGAAAAGTTTTACCATTTTTCTCGCTTCATCCTGAATCAGTTTTTTATTGCCCGTCGGGAGAATTTTCTGCACATCTACCGGGGAATAAAGACAGATCTTGTGGTGCTGGAGCCGCTCGGCAAGTTTCTCGTCGCCATATAAAGTAGGCTGGTCAAACTGGAACGCATTGATGCCCACCTCGGCAAGATCGTCAATAATAGCCCAGTTGTAGCCGCAGGAGTGCATAAGCACATCGAGTTTCACGGAATGAGCCGCGTCGCAGAGCCTCTTATAAAGCGGCTTAAAGATCTCCCGCCACATATCCGGCGAAATGAGCAGCCTGTCCTGAATGCCCCAGTCTTCGAAGAAGATTATCCCATCCGCGCCGGTCTCCGGAATCTTTTTTATCACCTTCTCCATGGCAGCAGTGACAAGATCATGCAGTTTATCAAGATTATCCCTCTCCAGCACAAGATCCTGGAAATAAATCTCCATTTTCCTTAGATACCTGCAAATGGCAAAGGGAAAGCCGGGTATGTTTATCATCCTGTAATGAAGATTGCCGTCATCTTCAAAGAGTTTTTTTATGTTTCCAAAATCCTCGGAACCGAGAAAATCCGGAATCTTAAGGTCCTTGAGCGCATCCCAGTCTTCAAGAGCGGGCTTGTGAATCTCCCCGCCGGAGCCCATGCTTTTAACGCGGTACCAGATATTTCCCCAGGCATCGTCATAATACTCAAACTCCCCCTCCTCCCAGCGCTTTTCCTTAAAACCTTTTGGGGCTATTTTTACTTCCCTTATAAAATCATCCATCCTGCCGCGGTCAAATCGCATCCCTATCCTGTCAGGATTTTGGAACCGGATGTTTTTCTGTATCACTTCTCTTGGCGTCATCTTTCCCATTTCACACCTTCCTTTTCAATAAAATATTCTTACTTTTTGATAATACTTCTTTTGCGGCCTCCGTCCAGATTGCAAGAAGTTTCGGGTTGCCATTAACGGTATGTATATCCGAAAGATTGAGATCAAAAGGCACGCCTTCTGCCTGCTCCACAAGTCCTTTTATCTCCGTCTTCATATCTTCCTTGCTGAATCCGAAGAAAACCTTTCCCGGATGCGAATGTATCTCAAGCACCACGCTCCCCTTAAACTTTTCAACGGCCGTCTTTACGGAGGACCAGGGAGAAACATGCTGGCGTCTCAAATTCGGCAGGGTAGCCAGGATGTCAAGTTTTTGATCAAGAGTTTCACAGCCGTGATAATATACTGTTTTATTGGTCATCAGCTTCGCAAGCCGGCAGTTGTACGGATGAACAAACTCCGCATACATCTCCGGGCCAAGGCCTGAGGAGGTCTGAGCGGACACATAAAACCATTCATCCCTTAGCCTGGGTTTCCCGGGGATATAAGAAGCTCCCGGGTAATAGGAGTGCACTCTCCAGCCAAACTGCCCGTACTTCCCGTCCGGGCTGAAAAAATTCAAATGCCCCTTCTGTTCCCTGGCCTTGTGATGGGCTTCAAACGCCGAGGTAAGGTATTCCATCAATTCTTTTACCTTTTCCGGAGCATCAACGCAATCAAAAAGCAGCTCTTCCGCGCCGCGAAGCTCCACTGCCAGATCAAAAGGACTGGCTCCCAGCGTCGGATATTTTACAAAAACCGCGAGTTTATCAAGGCAGAGTTCTCTGAATTCTTCGGCAAGCAGGGCCGTAGCTTCAGCGTCAATCTCCTGATCCGAGAATTGAAGCCGGCCGACCTCTATCCCTTCCTTAAAAGGCGATTCCGCTTTTCTCGCGCCCAAGCCGTCGTCTTCCGCCGTTCTGTGCCATTTTACCTTTACGCCCCAATCTGCTTTCTTTTTCGCTACAGCATTTACCGCTATAGAGGGCCAGACAATATTGTCATCCGGCACATTCTTTGCCATCCAAATGCGCTTTTGCAGGTCAAACTCCATAAAGCGTCCTGCCGGAGTTTTGCACTGAAATGAATCCAGCATCAAATTCCACTGTTGGTCCGGGATGCCGTCGTAATAGACGCAGACAGGAGGACTTTCCACAGGTTTCAAGGCCTGATGGTCCGCCCAGAGCCGTTTCTTCTTCGCTTCAGAAGGCCTTAATGAAAACTCCAGCAGCTCTGCGACCAGCGGCCTCAAGGTCTCGATGTCTTTTAGTCTGCTTATCACTCTTTTCCTTTTCCGGCCCTATTAACATTTCACTCTATAAACTTTTCAATTTATCAGTATTGGGAATTGTTTTAAATTATTATTTCCTTACCTGTTACAGCCGATTTTTCTGCCGCGTCAAGCAAGGTCATGACTTCCATCGTCTCGTCAAGAGGAACAGGTGAATTGCCTGTCCTTAAGAATTCGGCTATCTCTCTGCAAAGCTTGGTATATAAAACGCTGCTGTCCACCACAAACGGCTCTGTTTTATCGTTCATTCTGAGATCTCCGCCATAAACCCAGGCGCCCGCACTAAGCTCCACCACGCCCCTTCTCTTTTCAGGATATTCCACCGTGACAACAACACCTGCGGAGTCCTGCACGGTAAAAACTTTTACACCGCCTTTGCCCATAGCCCGGACCAGCATCTCAAACGCGTGAACGCCGTACCAGACAATACTGCTGCCCGCCGCGGCTTTTCCAAGAGGCCCGTAGGTGTGTGCATAAAGGGGTTTAGGAATCTTCATAGAGGCCGCTATCAAACCTGCGTCAAATCTTAACGAGGAAGTAGAAAATACTTTCAGATTCTTCTTCTTCGCCAAACTAAATATTTCACGTCCGTTCTCCGCAGTATCAGCCAGAGGCTTGTCCAGGTAGATCGGCTTCCCTAATTCCGCCGCTTTCTTAAAATACTCCAGATGCAGCGCAGGATCATTTATCTCAAGCAGCAGGGCGTCGGCGTCTTTTACGGCTTCATTAAAATCAGTTGTCACTTTTACGCCCCACGCTTCCAACTGCTTCTGCCTGCCGTCAAGCCCTTCCTTATTTTGGAAAGGCGTCTCAAACCTCAGACAGGCAGAGACCTTTATCCCCTCAACTTTATCTGCGGCGGGACAGTCCGGGGCTTGAAATCTCTTTGTAAATTCTATTGTGTGGCTTGTGTCCAATCCTATTACAACTGCGTTGAGTTTAGCCATAAGCCTCCAACAAATCAAAAAAACAATGATTATCCGACATAAAGAATATCTGTATTTTACATCTTTTGGAGGGTTTTTTCCTTAAGATACTGAGTTTTTTCCTCGCGATTATTCTCGTACAGGCTGCTTTTTATTGTTTCAACTGTTTTTTTAGCAGCTTTTAGAATAATTCCGGATGGAACTTCTTTGCCAAAGCTTCTATCCCGTCAACAAGGCGGGGCCCGGAACGGAGCAGTAAATCAGAGTTTATTTCATCATAAATCCTGCCGGTCTTAACCGCTTTAATATTGCCCCAGCCCGGGCGCTTTAGCAGGTCGGCTTTTATCTTTCCTGCCTTGTCCATATAGGCAGTCACGATAATGTCCGGATCCCGGTTTAAAATTTCCTCTCCGCCTACGGAAGGGAAAGTCTGTTCCAGCTCTCCAAAGATATTCGCTCCTCCCGCAAGTGTTATCAATTCATTTACAAAAGAACTCCTTCCTGAGGTGGTGAGGGGCTGGTTCCAGATCTCAAGGTAAACTTTCGGTTTAGCGGCGCTTTTTACCTTTGCCCTTACCGCGGCAATCCTGACCTTCAGCGTTTCTATATATATAGAAGCTGCTTTTTCTCTGCCGGTTGCCCTGCCCACAAGCGAGATTCCGTCCAGCACCTGCTTTAAGTCCTTCGGATAAAGAGTTACCGCGGGTATGTTTAAAGTTTTTAGTTTGAGCGCAAGTTCTTTCTGTACTCCGCCGGAGCAAAGCACCAGGTCGGGCTTCAAGGAAAGTATCAGTTCAAGATTGGGGGACATAAAATCTCCGGTCTTCGCTTTCTTTTGCGCCTCAGCCGGAAAATTGCAGTAACTCGTAACGCCGACGGTCCTGGACCCCAGCCCCAGAGCAAAGAGTATCTCCGTATTGGAAGGGCCAAGCGAGACTATGCGGACCGGTGCTTTGGGTATCAGGGAAGAGAGGCCGACATCATCAACAATAGTAACAGGAAAGCCGGCGAAGACCGGCAGGGAAGCAAGCAAAAATATAGAAAGTATTTTTTTCATAGTTTATTATATAACTTCCCAGAGGATTTTCAAGCACTACCTGCAAAAAAAAAGCCCCGTCTTTTGACGGGGCGGAAAACTACAGGGTTATTAAACAACTTTGGCCGTTTCAGGAAGAACGCTTACTTTCCTGCCTTTAAACTGCACGGAGCCGGTTACCATCGCAAAAATAGTATAATCTTTGCCGAGGCCGACATTAGTGCCGACTTTAAATTTTGTTCCGCGCTGCCTAATAATTATGCTTCCGGCGTTAACATGCTGACCGCCGAACAATTTAACTCCCATGCTTTTACCGGCTGAGTCCCTGCCGTTTCTGCCTGATCCTTTACCGCCGCTTTTAGATGTTGCCATGATACTGCTCCTCCCCTTACTCTAAGGCTTTATTGATGCACCGAGACTACAGTGATATTTTTGTAATTTTAAGATTCGTGTGAATCTGTCTGTGGCCGTATCTTTTCCTCTGGCCTTCCCATTTTAGATATCTCAAGCCCCTAATCTTGACGCCTTTCTCGTCGCCAAGAACCTCAGCGGTCACTGACGCGCCTTCCACTTTAGGCTGGCCTATTTTGATGGTCTCGCCGTCAACGGCCATTAATACTTCAAGGTTCACTTCCTTCTTTTCGGTTGAAAGTTTTTCGACGGCAATTACATCGCCCTCGGATACCTTGTACTGTTTTGCTCCGCTTTCGATAATTGCGTACTTCACTGCTAATACCCCCCTTGCCTTTCAAAATGAACTCAATACTCAAGTAATACAAACTATTTAACACGATAGTCTGCAAATCAGAAGTTATAATATAGCAAAACATTGGTGTTTTGTCAAATAAATTAAATGCAGGCCTAAGACGACTGTTCTGCTTCCACCGATAGAAAATGCCTGATGCCACCGATAAAACAGCCAAAAATATTCAAAAGAGTCGCAAA
>JBAXDA010000103.1:0-5894 GCA_037141215.1 Candidatus Firestoneibacteriota bacterium
CCTGAAGGGAATCTCACCTCATCTCAATATTTATTGGTCATTCGGGTTCTCCCGCGGCAAAATACGATAACTAATATCTGATAGCTGATAACTAATTAAAATCTACATAAAAACTCAAACCCGGCTTCCAATCAATCAGCAATTAGTTATTAGTAATTAGCAATTGTTCTTATAATGACTTGAAAAAACATGCAGTTTTGTTATAATTAAGGGAAGTAGTTTACAACGGAGGCAGTAGGAAAATGCTCAAATTAAGAAAAAATAAAGGTCTAACTCTTGTTGAGATAATAATAACCTTTTCTGTTATAAGTGTTCTCCTGATGGCGTCCACAAAGGCGTTCACCCAGTATTTTAAAGCAAATATCAGGACCAATCAAATGGCAATAAAAACTGCCTTAGCCACTGAGCGTCTTGAAGAATGGAAGTCAGTGAAAGGCGAGAATTTTCTGCCGGGAGTAAGTTTTCCCCTCTATTCTCCTCAAGTGAATTCTTCGACCGGAGTCATTACCTTTACCAGAAATGTGATAAGCATTCCTGCCGTTACCCAGCTGGAGGTAGATTGTACCGGAAATTCCACTACTACCCAGAACACAGGGTACAGCTATACCTTGTTGCAGGGCGGGTTTGCAAATCCCGGTTGGGGAGCGAGCTCCAATTGCTGGGTTGATCCTGTGACCAGGTCTTCAGGAAATACAGCTCCCGGAAATATAAAATTTGTTATTAATTGCCCGGCCGGGATTACTGCTACGCTTGGAATGCAGATGGTAGATTACGCGACTCTGGCAAGAAATGAAAGAGTGGTAATAAATAATTTCGTAAAGGGTTCATATATTGATTCGGACCTGGTGCCTCCGGACGGGAAAACAATATCCCTGCCGTTAACAAGCATAGATACGGGAACCGGCCATGTTACCGTTGAGATAGAACAGACCGGGATAATAAATTCTTCTGACTATCTCGCCATCGACACTTGCAGCTCCAACTCCGGCTGGACCGTCAGCTCGGGCAGCAGGACGGCAATTAATACCATAAGCACTATAATCCCCTATACTGAGACCGACACTCCCGGTAAATGTTTGTCTATAAGAAGCACGCTTGCCACAAGCCCTAAAACTGCGGTTAAATCTTTAAATACTTCGGCAGCAGTAGCCGGAGATACTTTTTCTGCCTGGGTTTACTTGAGTGTGGATCAGCAGGCTTGGTTTACCCTGCCCAGCGGAAATTCAAACACTTGCACGAGCGCAGTAACCGGCTGGCAGAAGTTGTCCAGGGTAATGACGGCGGCGGATATAGGCAACAGCAAAAGTTTCACGCTTAAGTTTAAAGAAATAAGTACAGCCGACACGGAAATTATTTTTTTGAATCAAATAGGAACAGAAAAAGCAACCCCAAGTAATCCTAATGCAGTTCTGACAAACTTCAATCTTATATCTTTAAACGGTTTTACTGATCCGGATTCCACCTCCGGCTCCCCGGTAACAATAGCTTCACATCCAGGATATATTATAGACAGCGTAATTTTCCCGACCGATACTACTGCCGGGCAGGCTGTCGGTTGGACCGTAACGATAACTGTCTCCATGGTCAATGATAAGTATAAGCCTGTGGTGCTAAGCAATACCATTAACCGATAGAGAGGAGCATTTTTGTGAGGACAGTTTTTAAGAAAAATAGAGGCGTCACCTTAGTCGAAATGTCCATCACCCTGGCTATTGTTGGTATGCTTGGTTCGTTGATATCAGTATTTTTTCTGCAGGTATATCGTTCCTATTCAAAAACTGACGCAAATGCAAAGGTTACCCAAGTAACCATTGCTTCTCTGGGGAGCGTGCAGAAACAGATAAGGGAAATAACCGTAGCTCCGACCTGTGTTACTAATACAACGCTTCATCCTACGGCGGGCAGCCCTATCAGTTTTTACATACCAAGCCTGACAGACCCCACTAATAGAAGTTCAGATGACAGAATAGATTACTATCTGGGGACCTACAACGGGAAAAATGTCTTTTTGCAGCGGCTGGTCCGCGGCGTCACCACTTATACAGCCATACCCGTGATTTTGGACTTTGACAGCTATAGAGTAAACCCGACGACTATCCCTTCAGGAGGGGGTATTGCTTCCTTTCTTTCCGACCCGACCCTTTGGTATAATGATGTTGCCTTCTATTATGACACAGATTATGAAATGGTATGTATTGGCGTAACAGTGTCAGTAGCTGACCGGGGGCGAAAGGGCTTAAGGGAAACATTGACGCTGACTTCTGCGATTTCAATAAGAAATACATTCTGATCAGAGGCGCTATGAACCACATAAAAATCAACAGTGGCCAATCAACTTTTATGATGGTCGGGGTCGTTGCGGTAATATGTGTTATGATGATTGCCGTGTATTACACCGTGAGCAAGACAAATACAAACGCCGCGGGCAGTAATAAAGCAAGGGACATCGCAGTCCAGGCCGCGGATGCGGGTATTAACCAGTTTATCAGCGATGTCTCAAACAGAAAAGTTGATGTAATCGGAGCCTCTCTGCCGTTTACGCGTAATTATCCGATCAATATCGGGTCCAGTATTCTGACAATCCCGGTCACCATAAACTATGCTACTTCAACGGCAGGGGTAACCCTTCAAGATCTTGAAGGAAATTTTAAATATGCGGTTGACGCAATAGCCACCCCTGTCATTGCCTACGGCGCCGGAGTGAAAAATCCGGTTACCCGGCGTATCCGCGCAAACCTGGCCATAGTAAATCTTGCCAGATACAATTCTTTTAAATTCCAGAGCGCCTCCTATTATGTTCCTGACAGCGATTTTAACGGCCCCTATCATTGTAACGGAAGTTCTCTCCAGATCGGCGGCACGGCCTATTGGAATTCAAAAACAAATTCTGCCGGTGTCAATAATCCTTTCTACGCAGACGACTATGTCACGATGACCGCGGGCACTTTTGATTCCTACGGTGTTACACCTGATTTTAGGACGCAAAACGGACTGAGGGGCCGGCTGTCGTCGGATAGCTCATATTCTGTATGCGCAACAACAAGCAGGCCTTCCGGTACCTGGCTTGACAAGGCTCACGGGGGAGGGAAGATAACGGTTCGGCCTATTCCCTATGGCACCTATTACAATTATGCTCAGGTAATAATACAGCAGAGCGATCTTCCAAGCTATATACTGAACGGCGCGACTGTTTCTTCCACTAATCTGACTATTGACCCGGGTATAGGAGCTTCCGGCACATCATATGTGAATATCAACCTGAGCGCTTTTGGCACAGGAAGCTCGGACGATGTTTTCAAGGGTTCAACAAATTATATAAACGCCCTGGCAAGCACTTACGGAATAATCATATATACCAGCGACGATGTGTGTGTATCGGGAAGGCTTCCCGCAGTTTCAGGAGCGACGAATACAAATAAAAAAATAATGATAGTCTCTCAAAAAGGTATTGAAATGATCGGCGATATTCTTTACTCCGGAGACTCCTATAATACGGGTGTTGACACTTACAGTACTTCGCTTACTGTGCCCAGTTCTGCTTCCAGCAATCCGACAAGCGACGCAATTGCCCTTATCTGCACTGATAATATTTATATTAACCCCTGGAGAAAAGGCTTTACTGCTTTCTTTAAAAATTCAGATGATATGAAAATTGATGGTTACCTTTACGGTTTTTCGGGTGCTATCGGCGGTGGCGGTAGAACCTACAGAACAGTCAGCGGATACAGCGGAAGTAATATCAGCAGGGTTACAAGCTTTGGAGGGCAGACTTTTGACCATTCGGGACCGCCGGCAGCAGATGATCTTGTAATGTGTTTTGACAGGAATTTGCAGAATAATATTTCAAAGTTAGTCCCGGTCGGCGTCGGGGTAATCTCCTGGATGGAAATAAAGTAAAAACTTTTTGTCAAAATGACTTGTGACGCTATGGTTGTTTAAATATTAAAAAGGAAAACTGCTCAGGCAGTAATATATGACACAGGAAAACAAGAATTTTCGGCTGGGCGTCGCGAACGGCGCCTTTTTTATGCTGGCAAGCACTTTTATCAGCGGCAATATTGTCATGCCGCTTTTTCTTCAGAACTTCACCGGCTCCAAAGCCCTCATTGGCCTTGCTTCCGCTTTTCTTTCCCTCGGCTGGTTTCTCCCCCAGTTCTTTGAAGGTTACTTTGCTGAAAAAAAGTCTACCCGCATGCCCATCTACCGCTTTGCCGCCTGGATAAGAATGGTGGCTTTTGCGCTGCTCACCTTCGCGGTAATACTGCTGGCGGAGAACAAGACCGCATTTTCCGTAACCGTAATAATGACGCTCATTTTCTTTTATGCTTTCAGCGGAGGCATCTCCGGGCTTGCCTTTATGGACCTTGTGGCGAAGACCATACCCGTCAGAAGGCGCGGGGCCTTTTTTGGCGCCCGCCTTTTTTTTGGCGGAGTGCTTTCTCTCGGAGGCAGCTGGGTAGTCGGAAAAGTTATCTCCAGCGAGGAGCTGGTTTTCCCTTTTAATTTTGTCCTGCTGTTCCTGCTTGCTTTTATTATGATCTCAACCGCCATACTGCTCTATATGAGGGTGAAAGAACCTGCAGGACACGGCGTAATAAACCGCAGTTTCAGGGACTATTACGAAGATACAATTGAAAGCGTGAAGCAAAACAGCACCTACAGGCGCTTGATTGTGACTAGATGGCTCTGCGGCGCCTCTTCAATAGCCTTTCCGTTCTATGTCTTGAACGGAATCAACACTCTGGGCATCTCAAAAAATGCCGTTGGCGCTTTCCTCGTAGCCCAGGTTCTCGGAGGCATCATCTCCAATATGTTCTGGGGAAGGCTGGGGGATAAAAAGGGAAACAAACTTCTGCTGCAGTTATATGCGGGCTTAAGCCTTGCTGCTCCCGCCATAGCCTTGATGGCTTCTATCTTTGCGCCCTGGAAAGAACTTTATGTGCTGGTCTTCCTAATTCTCGGTATTGCAGACAGCGGGGCTACCATCGGTTTTTTCAACTTCCTGCTGGAAATCTCCCCCGAAAGCAAACGATCGTCGCATATCGGCTTTATGCACACGGTTATTTCTCCGGTTCTGCTTATTTCCATGCTTGGCGGGTTATTGATGGACAGATTTTCGGGCGTAACTTACAATTATATCTTTCTTATCGCGGGACTCTTCGGCATAGCCGGCCTTATAATGACCTTTAAACTGAAGGAGCCAAGGGGAAAGGCGTAAAAAAGTTTTTCAACAGCCTGCTAAATCTTAGAATGCGTTATGTTCTTCTGAGCCTGATATTTTCCCTTCTTATCTTTATACGAAGTTTCGCACTCTTCGTCCGCCGTTAGGAAGACCAGCTGTCCTATGCCTTCGTTTGCATATATCTTTACGGGGGAAGGGGAGACATTGATAATACAGATGGTGGCGAAGCCCTCCCATTCCGGCTCGAAAGGCGTTACATTCAACATTACCCCGCTTCTTGCGTAAGTCGATTTTCCGGTGCAGATCGTTATGACATTTCTTGGTATCTTAAAGTATTCAACCGTCCTGCCAAGGACAAAAGAATTGGGAGCCATAGTTATGCTCTCGGACTTTACCGAACGGAACGCGTCTTTATTTGCGTTTTTAGGATCGGTTAGCTGGCAGGCGTTAGGAACCTGGAATTCGTCGGAAATCCTAAAGTCATAGCCATAGGAAGAAACGCCGTAAGAAATTACGCCGCCGCTGACCTGGTTCTCCGCGAAAGGTTTTATCATTTCCTTCTCAATAGTCAGCTTCTTTATCATTTTATCGGTAAGCATACTCATTCTGCCTCCTAAAAAATACAATATACTTATTCTAATTCAATCAAGGCACTATTTAAAGCCTTTTATTTATAAGCCAATTAGACCTTGACTTTGAGACAAAGACTGCT
>JBAXDA010000104.1:0-5837 GCA_037141215.1 Candidatus Firestoneibacteriota bacterium
TATCTTAGCTTCCCTTGAAAGTTTCATAAGTTCCTGAGCAAAGGGGACTACAAAACCGTAAAAGTCGGCTCTGGTGATGTCTTCAAAATGGCAGCGCGGAATAATTCCGTGTTCAAGCGCCGACTTAACAACGCCGAGATAATCGTCCATACACTGCTTGCGTGTCTTCTTCAACTTAAGAAATATATGATAATCCGAGACCGAAGTCAGAATCCCTGTCTCCTTCAGCCCTATCTCTTTTACAAGTTTAAAATCCTCTTTTACCGCTCTAATCCAGCCTGTTACTTCGGGGAATTTGTACCCTCTATCGCGGCATTTTTCAACAGCTTCGCGGTCTTTCTTGGTGTAAAGGAAAAACTCCGACTGCCTAATCACGCCTTTAGGCCCGCTAAGGCGGTTTAAAAGATCGTAAAGATCAACTATCTGCTTAACGGAAAAAGGCGGCAGGCTCTGTTGTCCGTCCCTGAAGGTTGTATCAGTTATCCATACTTCTTCAGGAACTTCCATAGGAACTATCCTGTGGTTAAAAGGAATCTTGGGGACTTCCCCATAGGAGAATATTTCCCTGTAAAGGTTAGGAGTAGCTACATCCTGAAGAGTGTAGGTATACTCGTCCTGTTCAAGCGTCCTTCTATCCTTATTAAACCTAAGCATAGCTCCCCCAAATACATTAATTCCCAATAAAAAAGCTTCCGAAATAACCATTTACCAGCAGTATAATAGCAAATTCAGACTAGAATTAAAAGAGTTTTTGTTAATTGAGTTTTGGGTAATGGGATTGACAAGGAACTTTGTTAAATGTAGAATCATGGAGAACAAGGCTTTGACCTTTTGTTTGAAGGAGTTGCCGTGAAACTAGAATTTAAACCTGATTTTCCTGAAAGTAAAGCGCGCTGGGACACCTTTTGGAAGAACCGCAACAAAAGGCCTCTGGTTTCCATTGTAATTCCCAAAGAAGGCGTAACACCGGTTGAGAAACCTCTCTATATGGCAGGTCACGATGGAAATTTTGCGCCTGTTATTGAGCAGGTCTACAAATGGGCGGGAACTCACGAATTCATCGGAGATGCCCTTCCTTTCTATCAGGTTGAATTCGGGCCTGACCACTTTTCCACCTTTCTTGGGGCTGATATGGAATACGCCAAAGAAAGCAATTCCACCAGCTGGGCAATCCCTTTTGTGAGCGACTGGGACAAGGTTGACTTGCAGTTCAGAAAAGATTCTGCCTGGTGGGAAAAAACAGTTAAATTTATTAAAGCTCTCAGAAAAAATCTTGACGGAAAAGTGCTGATAGCCGCTCCAACTCTTGTCGCAGGGATGGATTGCCTTGCCGCTATACGCGGCGTCCAGAATCTGCTTATGGACACAGTAGAATACCCTGAAAAAGTCAAACGAGCGCTTGACGCCCAATGGCTTGTTTACGAAGAAGTTGCTGATGAGCTATTTAAGGAACTTGGACAACAATCAATCGGGAGTGTCAACCGGCACGGTATGTACTCAAGCGGAAAACTTGCCATCCCTCAGTGCGACTTTTCCTGTATGATTAGCCCTGAAATGTACAATGAGTTCGTCTCTCCTTTTGTCGAAAAAGAAACACAATATCTTGACTCGTCTGAATATCATCTTGACGGGCCTGGCGCCCTGGTGCACCTTGAACGCATCTGTTCCTTTAAAAAGCTGGGCGTTATCCAGTGGGTCCCCGGAGCCGGAGAAGCAGGGGGAAAAGACTGGACGGAACTTTACAAAAAGATAGATCAGTTCGGCAAGGGTATGATCATTCATGAGACTCCGGAGTATTTTAAAAAACTGCTTCCGCAGCTCAACACCCGGCAGTTATTTCTTAAGACGGACGCAAAAGACAGAATAGAAGCAGAGAGTATTTACCGGGAACTGACAGGTCTTTAGTGGCGGCGCCTTTGCGGGCCTCTCAGGGAATCATAAGGGTAAACGGATAAACAGGGATATTACGCAGAATAGAGTAAACAAGCAGGAGCGCAGCAAGCAGTATTGCCCAACCTGGTTTATTGAAAATCTGAGGAATTACTTTCTTTCCTGCCAAGGTGTTGACAGCAAATCCTGAAGCAATATATACAACGACGGGCAGGAGCAAAACTAAGAGCTGGTTTCGCGAGAAGGCTTCTGCAATATTTAGATGCAGAAGCGAATAGGCGGCTCTGACCGTCCCGCAGCCGGCGCAGTTCAGTCCTGTCAGAGTTTTCAGAAAACATGGCGGATAGACAATTGATTTCAGAGGATCATGGAGATACAGAAAGGCCGCTCCCGAGAGAATAACAAAGGGGCTTAGAAGCAAAAGCAGTCTATTCATCTCAGTACCATTTGGAAGGGTTTCTAAATTGATAACCAAAGGTGTTAATGACAGCTATCCAGGAAAGAATCCCCAACAGAGCAGCTCCAAAAGCTATCCAAATCCACATAAGAGCAGTCTTTGAAGACTTCTTCGCTCCTTCCAGATTTCCCAGAGAGAGTTTCTTTTTTACATCAGCGGAGAAAACAAGCGCAACAATACCAAAAGGCAGACTTAAGAACCCCGGAAAGCAGCAGCAGAAAAACGGAAGAATAAGCGAAACTATTGCCATAGCAGAGCGGTCAGGAACGAAACCATCGACCGGAACAGGAGTTTCGGCGGTTAAATCCTGAACAATATTCCCGCACCCCGCGCACTTGTAGTTGTTATCATCATTCAGCCTGCCGCAGTTCCTGCAATACATATCTGCTCCTTTTATTAACTTTATGCCAAACACTATCTCAAAACAAGTTTACACAACAGACATATCATACATAATCCGTAAAACTAATTCTACATTAAACACTTTGCAAGAGAAACCGTTCATTCATGAGGAAGTGTCGGCGTTATTACATTGCTTGTCAAAAGCCCTTTTACTACCGGAAACTTGCCGTAAATGTTGATATCCCGCTCGTCAAATTCCGGAATGGACACCGTTTTTCCGGCTGTATAGGCTTCAAGCGTCTGCTGCATTACTTTAAGCCGCGCAAGCACCCCGCCATACTTTAAGTCCAGTGCTTCCAGTCCAAAAGGCTTTTTTTCAAGGAGCCAGAGCTTCCTGTGAGCATTCCAGAGAGTTTCTACTTTGCCATATATTCCCGGCAGACTTTTTGCCAGAGCTATCAATTTTCTTTTGTTCTTTTTGAGGTAGGCGGACCTTGCCTCATTTCTCAGATCCACTTTTATCCTGAGCGCATCAGCGTAAGCCCGCGCATAGGCAAAAAGGGGCCTGTTCTCTTTTGTTGCTCTCGAGTACGCCTTTCCTGCCTGCCGATAGGCTTTGTCATACTTTCCCCTTAGCCTGTGTTTTCCAAAATGGAGAGAATAAAGCCCCAGAAGAGGGTCTTCATAAAGGGAGAGCTTGGCCATGGTAGTGCAGGCAAGGAGTCCGTTTCTTCCGAAATAATCCATTTCTGAAGGAAGAATATAATCTTCGGCAGGACTGCGCCCGAGTATTCTCACTATCTTTTTTGCTTCAGTCTCGGAAGGTTTGCCGGAACACAGATATTCGGCAAAGAGGGCCAGCCCCGGAAGATTTGCCTCCCAGGGACATTCCTGTCCGTCATCCCCCCACATGGTCAGCATTGCTTTCTTTACTCCAAGCTCTCTGCCTGCCTCCATAAAGACCGGCAGGGTCTCCCTGAGGACTCCGTAGAGCGGCCAGAACCTGTTCCAGTTCCAACAGCCCGGCGAAAGCAGAGGTTCAAAGCCCATTTTCCTATACTGTTTTATGGTCTTTAAATAGTAAGACTTGCTGAAATTATAATAGTTCCAGAAATTCATCTCCATATTCTTTGGCAGTCTTTTGCTCTGAGAAGAGTTCATTGCCTCCTCTCCGCTCATGCCGATCACTATATCCCCCCACATAATTGGCATAAGTTTTCTTTTCTCGCAGAGCGCCGCCACCTTGCTCATATGCTCAAGATACAGGCTCCTGGGATCAATTTTCTTGTTTATCTCAAATGCATTTCCTCTGCCGAGTCCCCAGGTTTCATCCATACCAATGTGAATAAGGTCGGTTTCATAGGGTTCAACGGCATTATCAACAGCCTTTTCTATCAACCTGTAAACCTCTTTCATTTTTACATTAAGTACCCGTTTATTATCGCGCAATCCTGCGTATTTCGGGAATTTAAGAATATGTTCCAGATGCCCAAGAGTCTGAATACACGGAAACATCGTAATACCAAACTGCCGGGCGAAGTTTACCGTTCTTTTTAGTTCTTCTTTGGAATACTTCCCTCTCTTATACCCCCATTCCGGCTCTCCTTTTACTTCAAAAGTATCTTCTGTGTAAAGACAGAGCCTGTTATAGCCCAAGAGAGCCAGTTTAATAATTATTTTTCTCAGAAATTCCTCTTTGATAACCCCGTTCCTTGAACAATCTATCATCAGCGCTCTGAATTCGTATGGGTACTCGCGACTCAGCTTTACTGCTTTTCCTTTAGCGAGAAGTATCTCAAGCAATGCCCTAAACTTATCAGACTCAGCCGAGTAATTAACGGAATATCCTTCTTCTCCGTAAAAAACGGAGAAACCCATCTTCTCCAACTTATAAAATTCAACTTTCTTGCCGGCCTTTGTTGAAAAATATTCCGGGTATTCTGCGCAAAGCGCTCTAAAAGCAGATGTTTTGTCTGATAACTGCAGCTTCTGAGTCATATACAAGTTTTACCTCCGGCACCGGCGGGAAATCTGAAATCATTTATCGTGTCCGCCACAATACTTGTTTACTTACTTGCCTTTAAGCATAAATATATATCGTGGCAGGGCTCAATTAAGACCTTTACTCTCCACTCCTTATTTGAGTCTTTCGGCGTCTCCCTTCAATTGAGGAGAACAGTATTCCTGCGAACACAAAGACCATTCCAATTATTACGTAGATCGTAATCCGGTCTCCCAAAAAGCTAAACGCAAGCCCTGCAGAAAGGACAGGAGTTATAAACTGAAAGATAGAAGCTGAGCCTGCGTCTATCTTTTCCAGGGCGTAATACCAGAGAACATAGGCTACGCAGGTCGCAAAGACCGTGAGAAAGAGAATCCAGAAAACCGGCCAGAACTCCAAAGGGAAAGAAAACCCTCCAATTAACAGGCTTAAAGCAAAAAGCATCAGACCGCCAAGCAGGCAGTTAAGCGCCGTCAAATGCAGGCTGTTAATACTCTTTCCTTCAAGAATTTTTTTACTTGCCACCGTGTACCCGGACCAACAGAGCGCGGAAACGAGAGCAAGGAGGTCTCCTTTCAAAGTCTGGCTGTTGAAGAGATTGAAAGCAAGTCCTTTGTTTACCACAAGATAAACGCCCAAAAGGCCGAGTAAAACTCCGAGAGCTTTGTTTTTTGTAAATTTTTCCGCAATAAAGAGCGCAAGCAGTACCGAGAGAAAGCCGCTGGTGTTCATAAGTATTGCGGAATTCGTGGTTGAAGTGTATTTTAAGGAGAAGCAAAGGAAACCGAACATTCCTGCCATACCAAGCGCGCCGAGAAGCAAGCCGTAACCAAAATTATTCTTTGCGGTTTCTATTATCTTGTAATCTTTACGCGCGAAGGCAAAGGCGAAAAGAATTAAACCACCCAGAGTAAACCTTAAGGCGCCTATTACAAGCGGCTGTACACTCCAGGTATCTATGAGATACTTTGGAGCCACATATGCGCTCGCCCAGAAAACACAAGCTATTAATGCGTAAAGGGAGCCTTTGATTTTGTTGTTCATTTATGCGTCCTTAAATCTCTTGCTTTGCAAACAAAACTTACCTTACAAACTTTACGAACTTTACGAACGTTATGAACATTCATTAATTCATATCGGATTCTT
>JBAXDA010000105.1:0-5725 GCA_037141215.1 Candidatus Firestoneibacteriota bacterium
CACCTGTACCTGCTCGGGACGGGGATGGAGCGTCTTGGCCGCGTAGGAGGCAGGATGCCGCATATCCTGCTCGTTGCAGCCGGGATGCGCCGCGACAAAATAATAGGAAAGGAACTGACGCTTCCCTGCTCTTGTATTGGCTTCGTCAAAATGATGCTTAAAGTATTCCAGGTATTCCTTCGAAGGTTTGCCCATTAATTTAAGCACTTCAAACTCAGAATGCTCGGGAGCTATCTTCAGCTGCCCTGACACATGATGTTCCGCAAGTTCATTGATATAATCCAGCCCGCGTTTTTTATCCTCAAACACCATGTCATACCTGATGCCGGAAGCAATGAAGACCTTCTTTATTTCCTTTATCTGCCTTAGGCGCCGCAAAAGTGAGAGCTGCTTCAAATGATCAATCTCAAGATTCTTGCATTTCTGCGGAAAGAGGCATCTTTTATCGGAGCACATTCCCGAGGTTTGTTTTTTAGTGCATTCAATACCGTACATATTGGCGGTAGGCCCGCCGATATCCGTAATGTAACCTTTGAAGTTCTTCATCTGGACGATGCCCTTGACTTCTTTGATAATTGAATCCTCGCTGCGGGAGACCACCGTCGTCCCCTGGTGAGCGGTAATGGAGCAAAAATTGCACTCGCCGTAGCAGCCGCGATGGCTTGTCACCGAGAACCTTATTGTTTCCAGCGCCCTTATCTCCCCCTGCGCGGCATAGTAAGGGTGGGCTTCTCTCTCGTAACCCAGTTCATAAACTTTATCCAGTTCCACGGTTGTCAGATTTTCGGAAGGCGGGTTCTGGATAAGATATCTTGTATCCTGCTTCTGGCAGAGGCCCAGGGCTGTCTTACAGTCGTTGTTCTCATAGAAGACTTTAAACATTTCCATAAATTTGTTCTTGTCGGCAAGCGTTTCTTCATATGAAGGAAGCACAAGATACCCGGGTTTTGCTTCAGCCGAAGCGTAGCAGATTCCGCGGATGTCTCTGGGGTCTTTCCCTCCCCTGAAAGCGTCCGCAAGCGCAAGCACTGCCTTCTCTCCCATTCCGTAAACCAGGATATCGGCTTTGGCGTCAAAGAGGACAGATCTTCTTATCTTGTCGGACCAGTAATCATAATGAGAAACCCTGCGCAAAGAAGCTTCGAGCCCGCCGAGCACTATGGGTTTTTTATTTTTATTATATTTTTTTATGAGGTTAGTGTAGGCGATAACCGCCCTATCGGGGCGCCGGTCGTTCTCTCCCCCGGGAGTCATATCATCGTTGTTTATTCTTTTCTGAAGCGCCGTGAAATTGGCAACCATCGAATCCACGCTGCCTGCGGTAACTCCCCAGAAAAGCTTCGGTTCGCCAAGCCTGGTAATGTCTTTTTCACAGGTTATATCCGGCTGGCCGATAACCCCTACTTTATAGCCTTTATCCTGCAAAACCCTTGCAATCACGGCAACACCGATAAAAGGCGAATCCACATAAGCGTCGCCTGTGACCAGTATGATGTCAAGCTGTCCCCATTTAAGGGCTGATAATTCTTCTGCGGTTGTAGGTATGAACATTCTTAATTATATCATAAATACGGCTAAAAACAGCGAAGCATTCCCATTATGATAATTCTCATATTTATTACGCTCAAAAAAATGTATAAGTATAGCATGGCAAGTCTGACAAAAGCAGAAATGCTAAGCTGGCTAAAAACAGAGGACCGCAGTGAGCTTGAAAAGCTCTACGAGAAAGCCTATGCGGTAAAACTTGCCAATACGGGAAAGGTTGTCCACTTCCGCGGAATCATAGAATTCAGCAATGTCTGTTCGAAGAACTGCTATTATTGCGGGATCAGGAAAGACAATAAAAATGTAAAACGCTATAGCATGGACGCCAAAAATATTCTTAAAGCCGCGAAGTTTGCTCTTGAAGCCGGGTATGGTTCCGTGGTCCTGCAGTCGGGAGAGCGCGCCGACAAAATGTTTGTCGCGCTTATTGAAAAACTGCTTAAAGATCTTAACGCAATGTCTTCCGGAAAGCTCGGCATCACTCTCTCCCTCGGCGAACAGTCAGAGGCAACCTACAAAAAATGGTTCGCGGCCGGCGCCAAGAGGTATCTGCTCCGCATTGAAACTTCAAATCCCGGGCTATACGCGAAACTGCATCCCGGCGATCACGAATTCGGCGCGCGGCTGGCTTGTTTGAAACTTTTGAAAAAAACGGGTTACCAGGTCGGCACGGGAGTAATGATAGGACTGCCCTTTCAGACCTGCGAAGACCTGGCAGATGATCTTGCCTTTTTTAAAAAGAACGACATTGACATGCTCGGGATGGGGCCGTATATCCCGCACGCGGAAACCCCTTTGAACGCTTATGCGGGAAATTTTGACAAAAAAAAGAACCTCCGGCTCGGCCTGACCATGATAGCCCTCGCCCGGCTCTCGATGCCTGATATAAACATTGCCGCGACCACGGCTCTGCAGGCGCTTGATCCAAAAGGCAGGGAGTTAGGATTGCTGGCCGGCGCGAATATCATAATGCCTAATCTGACCCCGACGGAATACCGCGCGGGTTATAAGCTCTATGACAACAAGCCCTGCCTTGACGAAAACGCAGAGATGTGCCTGCATTGCCTGGAGAAGAGGATCACGGCGTTAGACGAGAAGATCGGCTATAATTCCGAAGGAACTTCAAAACATTATTTGAAGAGAACAAAATCTGGCAGGGTGCTTAAAATACCCGCGAGCAAAATAGACTCTAAAATTTCTATTTAGCCCCTGCCAGATTCACACTTACCCGCCCTGAAACTACTTACTTTCCTCTTTATTCCCGCCGGCTTTTCTGTCAGGCCTTCTACCGCCTTGATTCTGAATCATGCCTCCTCTCATTCTTGCTTCCAAAAGGAGAAGCTTCGCCTTTTGCTGAACATTTAGCAGCGCGGCGCCCTGATCTTTCATTTCTTTTGTTTTCTCAAATTCTTCACGGTCCAATCTTTTGAAATCTTCAATCAGGCCGTTTAGAGCGCCTTCATCGATCTTCTCCGCTTTCAGCGCGGTTTTAATCTTCTCTGCCAGTTCTATTCTCTTTTTGTTGTATTGCTGCTTTAGTTCTTCGCCTTTGTAAAACAACTCAACATATTTCCCCGTCTGTTCAGGGGTCAGCTCAAGTTCTTTCTTCACTCTCTCAAGAAGAAGCGCCTGCATGTTTTCCCTGCTTGACGGCCTGGTCAATTCCGCGCCGGGCCTGCCCTCCGGAACTCCGCCGACCGGCGCAGGGGCGTCCTGGGCCAGCAGACAAACGCCTCCGAGCATCAAAGCCAAAAACAATATTTTGTTCATATAGCCTCCTATCCTTCTCATTTCTTGTGTTTTATTCTTTCTGTTTTTGTATTTTTGTCTTTTTGTAATTCTGAATTTGCATTTTTGTAATTATCCTTTTTCTATTTTTCTAATTTTATTCGGCCATACAATACTGCATTATTTTCTCATCAATAGCCTGCGAGATAAGATGATCGCCGCTATAGTCGGAAAAAGTCTCCGTTATAGCCGAGTCAAGCGTGTTCTTCATACTTGCGACCCTGTTCAGCTGATAAAAAAACCCTGCAGAGAGAAGAAAAGCCGGCATAACCACCGTAAGAAGAAGCACACGGTTCCGTTTTGTAGTCAGGCGCCTTTTTGAAAGAATCTTTCCGGCAATATCCCTTCCCCAATCGGAGCTTTCGGCTCTGCTTTTTATGTCCCTGTCAAAATCATTCATGGTTGCTTCTCTCCCCACTCGTGATTAATTTCTTCATCATCTTTTTTCCTCTGTGCAGGCGGGATTTTACCGTTCCCTGCGCCAACGAAAGTCTCTGCCCTATCTCGTCCTCGCTTCTGCCCTCATAGTGCAGCATTACGACATCTTTATACAGCCCCGGGAGCAGCCCTACCTTTTCCTTTACACAACCGGGATCGCAGCCGTCATTTTCCTCAGACTCCTGCTCACGGTTGAACTTTAAGAAGAAAAATAAACCTTCTTTTTTTGTTTCTTCCCTTCCCAGCTTCGAGTTCATCCGGAGAGACTCATTCTTCGCAATAACATGGAGCCAGGTACTCAGCTTTGACTCCTCCCTAAATTTACCCCGGGTGAGCCCTTTGAAAGCGCGAAGATAAACTTCCTGGACGACATCATCTATCGCATGAGCATGTCTCTCAAAAAGATTCATCCGTATGGCAGAGAGGACGATTCCTTTCGTCTCGTTAACCAGGGCCGCAAATTGTTCTTCAGTTACTGTCATTTTCTGTCAGGGTCTCTCTTTTCCGGTTCAGGCCCCCGCTCTCTCCTTTGCCCAATTCCCGGCATCGGGCCGTTCTCTATAATTTTCGCGAGATCCTGTCTTTGTTCAACGGTAAGTATAGCGTGAAAGCGGGCGAGTTCTTTGAGTACAAAATCCCTCATTTCGTCCCCTTTATCCCTTTTTGAGTTAAGCAATTTTTTAAAACTCTCGGCGTCAAATTTTTCCGAACGGAGACCGTCCGTAAGGGCTTTCTTAATGTCTGTTTCTTCAGCGGGTTTTTTCGCGGGGCGCAGCTCCTTGCGTTTTTCCAGAATGGCTTTCTTGAGCTCCTCCGCTGTTTTCTTCTGCTCCTCGGTGAGCTTCAGTTCTCTTGAGAGTTTATCAACCATAAGGCTTACTTTCTTCTCAAAAGTCTCCGGCTTTGGCTTAAAACAGCCGCAGAAAATGAGGAGTGAGACTGCAATAGCGCTTAAGGTTAGATATGGAATGGTTTTTTTTGGCATTGTTCCCTCCGTTAATAGGTTAGACCCTTTGGACAGTCAAAAGGTTCCATTGAAATGATTATCCGCCGCTTAGAGGCAAGGCCTCTTCCGTCCCAATGGGCGGGACGGGCACTGATTGAGTTTATTTTCAAAGGCCAATCAGCACAAGCTCTTTTCCTGTTCAATAATAAAGAGGGAGCGTTACTCTTTAATATCTTTCAAAAGTCTTTGGGCATCGGGCAGATCATCCAACGCATAATAGGCCGGCTTGGAAGGATTCTTCATTTTTATTACAGTTTCCAGCGCTTCTTTCGCTTTATCTCTCTTTCCCTGTCTTAAGTACATTTTTCCAAGGGTCACATAGGTCATAGACAGGTTGGGATCCAGCTCCTTTGCTTTGAGAAGGAGTTCTTCAGTTTTTTCTATAGACCCTCCAAATATTCCGGGAAGTTCCATATAATACTGCGCAAGCGCGTTTAGCCCGATTACATGCTTAGGATCAAGTTCAACGGTCTTGTCCATCTCTGCTTTTATCTCGCCTACCATCCCAAGCGCATTGAATATACCTTTGAGCTGGGCGTTCCTTCCGATACCTGCAGAATAATAAAAGTGTGCATCCGCAGATTTAGGATTTATCTTTATTGCTATTTTGCCAAAGGAAGCGGCTTTGTCATAAAGCTTTATTTTTTCGTCGTTGTTTTCTGTCTTTTCGCCTTTAAATAAACAAACCCGTGACATCAACAGATTTGCCTTAAGGTTTTCCGGCTCGGTTTTAAGAACCTCCAGCAGTTCTGTCTCCGCTTTTTGTATATAGGACCAATCAAGATGCCTCTCCTCAATGTATTTTTCCGCCGCCTCGGGGCTTCCCGCAAAGAGAGCCGCGGAAAAGAAAAGGGCGCAGCAGAAAGCCGCGCCTTTTCCACAACAACCCGTATATTTTGTCATATATATCTCACTTGTTTTATATTTTCTGCTTCTATTTCTGTTTTT
>JBAXDA010000106.1:0-5664 GCA_037141215.1 Candidatus Firestoneibacteriota bacterium
TATTACCCCAAATTTGCCGCCTTCAGTTATGTAAAGCTCTGACCATCCTGAATCTTCGGTTATTCTGCCTTGTTTCGCATAGGCAGACTCAAGAGTCCTAATGGCTGTAGTTCCGACAGCTATTACCCTGCGTCCTTCGGTTTTTGCTCTGTTAATGTCATCAGCAGCTGTTTTGCTGATCTCATAATATTCTCTCTCCATCTTATGATCTTCAACATTTTCAACCTTTATGGGCTTAAAAGTGCCGGTTCCGACATGCAAAGTGACTTCTGTAAAGGTTACTCCAGAATTTTTAAGTTCAGATATTAGTTCAGGTGTAAAATGCAATCCGGCGGTTGGAGCAGCAATTGAGCCGTCATATTTGGCAAACACAGTCTGATAATTTAGTATATCTTCTTTGTCCTCAGCTGTATTTTCATGTTTTCTTTTGATATATGGAGGCAATGGCGCATAGCCGTTTTGCAGGATAAAGCTTTTAATATCAGAGCCTTTTTGGAATATAAATGTGATTTCAAAGTGATCTTCCCTTATTTCTGCTATTTCTACCAAGGTATCAGAACCCTTAAAATGTATTTTAAAGCCCTTCAGGAGGCCTTTACGCTTGTTTATGAGGGCTTTCCAGCGCTCCTCGCCACCCGGAATTCTTGCTATAAGCAGGATCTCTATTTTGCCTTCTGTGGGTTTATATCCGACAAGGCGGGCAGGAATTACCTTTGTATTGTTAATTACAAGAAGGTCCCCTTGTTGCAGGTGCTTCCCAATTTCAAAGAAATGCCTGTGGGTTATTCCGCCTGTACTTCTATCTAAGACGAGAAGCCTGCATTTATCACGCTCTTTGCTTGGATGCTGAGCAATGGATTCTTTAGGCAGGTGGTAGAAATAATCTCTTAGCTTCATTTTGAGGAAATCTCTGTTCCCGGATAGTATCTTCTCAGGATTTCTTTGAATTTATGCCCCTCTCGGGCCATTCCTTCAGCGCCTTCCTGGCACATACCCGTTCCATGTCCCCAACCCTTGCCGGTAAATTTGAACTTTCCTCCTCTAGGCCTTGCAGTTAGTGATCTTGCGCTCTTAAGCAGGTTATAGCCGACTAATTGCCTGAAGTTTTCAAGATCAATTACAATTTCACCGCTATTTGTAATGAGTTTGATTTTTTTTGCCCGTCCGCTCTTAGTAACCTCGTGGCGAGGGTTAATATCTGAAACACTCGTTACTTTATAGCCCTTTTTGTTCAAAGAAGCGACAATATGGTCTTCCTGTATTTCTGCTTCCCAGGTGTAATGCCTGCCGTTTTTGCAGAAAAAACAAGGAACGGGTGATAGATAGGGCATTTTTGCGCCCCATATCTCCGCGACATCTTCAGTATAGCCTCCGCAATTTGCAAAATATGGTGTAAATGCCCGTTCTCCTTTATATTTCACGATTATTCCGGCTGTGTTGTCAGTTGCTTTGATGCTTTGGGGATTCTCAAAAGAGACTCCAAAGTAGGTCCTGCTTTTCTCCAGATTGTTTAGATCATAATCCTTGTTTTTGTAGGACTGTTTTTCATGCAGCAAAAAAGTCCTGGCCGCGACAGCCTGAGCTTTTAAAGCTTCCGAAGGAGAGACGGCAGAGAGTTCTCTTCCGACATGGCTGTAGACACATTCTTCAAGTCCAATATTGTTAATAACAAGCAATTTACCGTTTTCCTTTGATATTTCAGCATAGCCCCTGAATATTGTTCCTTCAATTTCTATTCTGTCATCCTCTCCGGCTACAATAATACTCCCGTTGTTGAAAGATTTACCGTTAATAACTAAGCCTGTTTCTGAGTATTCCACAACAACAGCCCCTGATGCCAATGCACTTAATTGTATTTTGCTGATTGAATCTGTTATATGACAGGCGCCTGAGGTTTTGATTTTACAGGAAGACCCCACTAATGTTAGTAACTTCAATCTGTGTAAGTCTATTTCTTCTTTGCGAGGTGCAGTGTCCTCTTTTGAAACAGTTTCTCTACCGGCACTGCAGCCGAAAAGCATTGCCAAAGCTATGCATAGAATTGAAATATTTTTCATTTTACTTGCTCGCTTTTCAAAATATTTTTGATGGTTTAAGTGTTTTGTATTATGGTCAATCTTTAAGTTTCCTGTCTCCTTTGCTATAGATGCAGCCACAGTATTTCTGGAGATACAGGTTCAATCCTCTCGATTGGTTCTTGCTTTTATAATAGGATTCCTTCCATTTTGGATCATGAACAAATTCCACTCCGTACTCGTTGGAGAGTATCTCAGCCTGCTCAACTATTATATCATATTTCTGATGAGGACTTCCGAGAAGTGTTGTAGAAAAATACTTGATAGAACGCGATTTAGCCTCTTCAACAGTCTTTTTTAGTCTAAGATTATAACACTTAATGCATTGGTCTTCGCGTGATTTCAGCTTTGAGCTAAAATAGTCATCAGAGTAGTTAAGTTCATTGTTCTCTGCAGTCAATAAAGTTAAGTTCTCATTCTTAATAATTACTTTTAAGGCGTTTAATCTCAAGAGGTATTCGCTGTAGGGCTGAATATTAGGATTATAGTAGATGCCCGTAATCTCAAACCCGGAAGCTTTTAGGGCGCGGTAGGGTTCCCGGAAGCAGACAGAACAGCAGATGTGAAGAGCCAGTTTCATACCAACCGGCCCTGCTCTCCGCCTCTCTCCCATTTTTTTCCGAAATGTAGGTAGGCTAGCTCGGTGGCTTTTCTTCCTTGGGGGGTTCTTATAAGGAAGCCGAGCTGTATGAGAAAAGGCTCGCAAACATCTTCAATGGTATCCGTTTCTTCGGAAACACCGACGGCTATGCTATCAATACCTACAGGCCCGCCCCCATATTGATTTATTATGACTTCCATGACTTTTCTGTCGAGAAGGTCTAAACCTTTAGTATCTATATCCAATAACTGCAGAGAATGATTGACAATATCTTTTGTTGCCGTGTCAACTCCTTTAACCTGCGCATAGTCCCTAACCCTCTTCAACAGACGGTTTGACACCCTGGGTGTCCCTCTGCTTCTCCGCGCAATCTCTTCCACTCCCTCCTGGTCTATCTTTATTTTAAGTATTTTTGAGGAGCGCTCTATAATCTTTTTAAGGTCATTTACCGGGTAGAAATCCATCCTAAAGGTTATGCCAAACCTGTCCCTCAAAGGCCCTGTAAGCAGCCCTGCGCGTGTTGTAGCGCCTATCAGGGTGAACTTAGGCAGATCTATCGTTATCGTACGGGCGGAGGGGCCTTTCCCTATAACTATATCCAGCTTGCAGTCTTCCATGGCGGGATAAAGGACTTCCTCAACAACATGGGGCAGTCGGTGTATTTCATCTATAAAGAGAATTGAATTATCCTCAAGATTAGTAAGAATTGCGGCAAGATCACCCGCGCGCTCAATAAGAGGCCCGGAAGAATAGCGGATGTTAACTCCCATAGTATTTGCCGTGATATTTGCCATGGTTGTCTTCCCCAGCCCAGGCGGTCCGAAGAATAGGATATGTTCAAGCGGTTCTTTTCTCTGTTTTGCGGCTTGAATGAAAATACGAAGGTTTTCTTTGATCTTTTCCTGGCCAATATACTCGTCAAGCGTCCTTGGCCGCAAGGTCAAATCAAAATCCATATCAACCGGAGTCTTTTTTGCCGACAATATGCCGTTTAGTTCTTTCTTATTCATTTACCGGTCCCCAATTCTCTTAACGCATCCCTTACGAGTTCATTGATGCTTGGTTTATTGTTTTTGTAATTAATACCAATCCTATCAATGACATTTCTTGCAACCGTAACATTATAGCCGAGGGCAACAAGGGCAGATACGGCATCCTGCTCAAGCGTTCCTGTGATAGGATTATTATAGCCGGGAATATCTTCGGCCTTAAGTTTATCCTTAAGTTCTACGACTATCCGTTCGGCCAGTTTTTTGCCCACCCGCGGGATTGTCTGTAGTATGGCCGAATCGCCGCTGGCTATGGCTGATTTTAATTTATCTATACCCATGCTGCTCAATATTGTTATTGCTACTTTGGGGCCTTTATCCGGGATGCTGATTAAGGTTTTGAAGAAGTTTTTCTCGTTTTGTGTGCCAAAACCAAACAGCCTGTCGCTATCATCAGTCTTATGGAAGAAAGTATAAATGCTTACGGGCGAGCCGTTCTCAGGGAGTTGGCTGGCGTTTGCCATGAAGATTTCATAGCCAACACCATTAACATCAACGATAATTTTGTCATTTTCTCTGGCTATTAGAATTCCTTTTATGAAGGCTATCATTCAGCGTCCGCCTCTTCCCCTGTTGTGGGCATGGCAAATTGCTATCGCCAGCGCATCGGCCATATCGTCGGGTTTGGGAATAGTTTTTAATCCTAGTAGTATTTTTACCATCTGCTGTATTTGCGGTTTTTCTGCCCGTCCGTATCCCGAGAGCGCCATCTTTACTTCTAAGGGAGTGTATTCATTAACGGTCTTTAGGCCATAATTGGCGCCTGCAAGTAGAATAACTCCCCTTGCTTCGCTGACCATTATAGCGGTTTTGATGTTTTTGGCAAAAAATATTTCTTCTACAGCCATCTCATCGGGGGCAAATTTCTTCAAGATCTTCGTAACAGCGGAATAAATGGACTTCAAACGCTCAGAAAGGGCGATATTAGGCTCTGTCGTAATAACACCGTAGTCAATAGCCGTACTATGGCCACCGGTGTATTCTATTACGCCGTAACCGGTTGTAGCAACTCCGGGGTCTATTCCCAATATCTTCATATTGTTTTGGTGTGCTATTCTGCCGGTATTTCAGATTCGGGGATGTCTGCATTGGTATAAACATTAGCGACATCGTCGTTATCTTCCAGTCCGTCTATCAAAGCAAGAACCTGCGCAGCTGCCTTACCTTTGACTTCTACATAATTTTTCGGCACTTTTGTGACTTCTGCGGAAATAATAGTAATTTTTTTGGCTTCCAAGCCGGCTTTTACCTTTTCAAAGTTTTCCGGTAGGGTTGTTATATCAAAAGATTCTGTTTCAGTGGAGATATCCTCAGCACCGAGGTCCAGGGCAACAGTCATAACATCATCTTCCGTGGTGCCTTCCTTGGAAACAACTATAACACCCTTGAGTTCAAACATCCAGCCGACACAGCCGGATTCACCCATATTGCCGCCATGCTTGGAGAATAAGGTTCTCATTTCAGCAGAAGTTCTGTTTTTGTTATCGGTAGAACCGTCTATAAATACTGCAACGCCGCCCGGCCCATAACCTTCATAAGTCATTTCTTCGTAGGAAGCGCCGGGAAGTTCTCCGGTACCTTTCTGGATGGCTCTTTTGATGTTATCCATGGGCATATTTATTGCCCTGGCTTTGGCTGCAACTGTCCTAAGGGAAGCATTGGTATCCATATTGCCGCCGCCCTTTTTAGCAACTATGGATATTTCTCTGAGTATTTTAGAGAACATTTTTCCACGCTTGGCGTCATTTGCTCCCTTTTTGCGTTTTATTGTTGCCCATTTAGAATGTCCGGACATAAAAACATCTCCTTTAGAAAAGATAGATTACACAAATTAAAACTCTTTCTAACCGATGTGGTTTGATTAGTAATTATATCAAATGGGAGGGGAAATTTCTACACTATTTTAGCAGGCTGTTGAAAATACCCATACGGGTACTAT
>JBAXDA010000107.1:0-5633 GCA_037141215.1 Candidatus Firestoneibacteriota bacterium
GGTTCCCACGGACAAGCCCGTTGATTTATTTGACTGCCTTTTCAACAGGCAATGCGAGTTGAAAGAACAGCAGAAGAAAGAAAACCAATAGAATCTAATTGGCGGTTGACGATTTGTTCAGAGCTTTTCGCGGCAGCATAATGCGGCCGGAATGCCGCAAAATGACAATATACAGGATGAGGGCAAGGAGTTATTTTTGAAAAGAGTCAATTTTGTCATAGGCTTTCACTGCCACCAGCCGGTCGGCAATTTTGACTGGGTTTTTGAAGACGCCTACAAACGCGCCTACGAGCCGTTAATTGCAACAATTGAAAAATATTCCAGCCTCAAATTTGTGCTTCATTACAGCGGCTGTCTTCTTGACTGGTTACTTGAGCATAAACCCGAGTTCCTGCAGAGACTGAAGAAACTCGTAAAGGAAGGAAGATGCGAGCTCATGTCCGGCGGTTACTATGAACCTATTTTTCCGCTGATACCGGATGCCGACAAGATCGGACAGGTACTGCATATGAACAAGTTCATAAAAGACTATTTCGAATATGAACCCGCGGGAGCCTGGCTCACCGAGCGCGTTTGGGAACCGTCCCTCGCGAAAACTTTTAATAAAGCAGGTACCCGCTATGTAGTGGTGGACGATACTCATTTCGAGGGCGCGGGGCTTAAAGAAGACGAAATGCACGGCTACTTTGTTACCGAGGATGAAGGACTTGCCCTCAGTGTCTTTCCCATTAACGCAAGAATGAGGTATAACATCCCGTTCCGTGCCCCAGAAGAAACGGAAGCGTACCTGGCCTCGGTTGCCACGGAAGAGGGAGACAGGCTGGTAGCGCTTGCAGATGACGGCGAGAAATTCGGTATCTGGCCGGATACCCACGAGTGGGTTTACGGAAAGAAGTGGCTGGAGAAATTTTTTACTATGCTCGAAAAAAACAAGGAATGGATAAAGACAACGACCTTCGCGGAATACCTGAAAACACACAAACCGCTGGGCCGGGTATATATGCCTACCTCTTCCTATAAAGAGATGCTTGAATGGTCCATGCCGGCGGAGTCCATACTTGAATATGAAGTTTTCACGGAAAAACTTAAACATAACGGCGACCTGGAAAGATTCGGCAGATTTGTCAAAGGCGGGCTTTTCAGGAACTTCCTTTCCAAATATCCCGAAAGCAACAGCATGCAAAAAAAAATGGTTTATGTCTCGGAGAAGATTCACAAACTTGATCTCAAGAAAGCGGAAGCGAAAGAGGCCCTGCGCCTGCTCTGGAGCGGGCAGTGCAACTGCGCTTACTGGCACGGCGTTTTTGGCGGGCTTTATCTCAATCATCTGCGTTTCGCCGTCTACCGACGGCTTATTCAGGCCGAAATGCTTTGTGACAAAATAAGGTTCGGCGGGAAGCCCTGGCTTGAGTGCGAAGTCGCGGATTTTGACAAAGACAACAGGGAAGAGGTTTTGCTCAATTCAAACCTTTACAACCTTTACCTGGATCCCTCGGAAGGCGGTCATATCTTTGAATTTGATATCAAAAAAGCCGGCTTTAACGCCCTGGACACGCTTACCAGAAGAAAAGAAGCCTATCACAAAGACCTCTTTAAAGAAGACGGAACCGGCGGTGGAGCAACAGGGCATGATTCCATACACGAATTGAAGAGAGAATTCTCTAAAACCTTAAAAGCTGAACTTGTTTATGATAAATACAGAAAAGTTTCCCTGATAGAGCATTTTTGCCCGGCAGAGCAGAGCCTTGCCGATTTCTCCAGGCCGGAATTCAAGGAGATCGGTGATTTTGTTAACGCGGAATACGCGTTTACGGCAGAGAAAAAAGGAAAAACCGCCTTTGTCATAATGGAAATGGAGGGGAAAGTCTGGGGAAACAGTTTTAAGGTTAAAAAAACTGTGGAGTTTTCCGAGAATGACCCAGAGATAAAGATAGAATATGAAATCTGCAACACTTCCAAGTATACGACTACGGCGAGGTTTGGCGTGGAATTTAATTTCGGTATGCTGGGCGGGGACTCGCCCGACAGGAATTATTATTTTGACGGAAAAAAACCCGCGGATCCGAGAATGTCAGGCAGAAGCGCGGAGAAAAATGTAAAGACGGCGGCAATTGTGGATTCCTGGCTGAATGTAAACATAGCTCTTAGTTTCTCTGAAGCGGCCGAAGTTTGGCGGATGCCTGTAGAGACTATTTCCCAGTCCATAGGAAAGCTTGAAAAGGTTTACCAGAGTTCCTGTGTCTTCCCTTCCTGGCTGCTGACGCTTGAGCCGGGTATGACCAAGAAACTGTCCATAAAGAAGAAGGTGACCGATGCTCTCTGAAACCCTTGCAATATGCGCGCTTGTGGCTGTGATAGGCATAGATGTCCGTACTATCGGCGGCACTCTTATCAGCCGGCCTCTTGTAATCGCGCCGCTCACCGGCTGGATGCTGGGAGACCTGAAAACAGGTTTCATGGTTGCTTATTTTATAGAACTGGTCTGGGTCGGCATGCTTCCTGTAGGGGCTTCTCTTCCGGTTGAGGCTCTGCCCGTTACGGTTATTGCGACTTTTATTGCCTCCCATATGGCGGCTGACAGGACTTTCTCGGAAGCCATAATAATGTTTGCAATCATGATTTCCATACCCTTCGGTTTTGTAAGCCGATGGCTGGAATCGCATATAAGGGGTCTTAACTCCAAGCTCTCGGAAATGCTGGAGGACCAGTTCAGCGGTGAACGCCTTCCGGATATTGCGCTTGTGCAGTACGCAAATATAGGTCTCTCGTTTGCCAAAGTCTTTTTGGTTTGCTTTCTCCCTATATATTTTGGATACAATGTTATCAACAGGATTTACGGCTCGCTGCCCGTAAATATCACGGAAGGGCTTTCTACCGCCTTCTATATAGTGCCGCTGGTAGGCATAGCGGTTGTGCTGGACCTCTTTCTTCTAAAAAAACAATTGCTTTATCTGTTCTCGGCTTTCTGTCTGGCTTTTCTGCTCTTTTTTGTTTTTAAGTTAAGCCCTTTTATTGTCCTGGCGATCGGGGTTATGGGCGGGCTTATTGCGCTCAAATACCTCTACAAGGAAGATACTATTGTATAAACTTATAAGAAGAAGAGATCTATTGAAGGCGATGTTCCGGCTCTTCCTGTTGGAAGCCTCCTGGAATTATGAGAAACTTCAAAATATTGGGTTTGCCTACACTATTCTGCCGATAGCAAAACGTCTTTACGAGGACTTTGACGGCAGAAAAGAATTCATGAAAAGGCATCTCAGGTTCTTTAATACTCATCCGGCAATGGCCTCCTTTATTACGGGGGTAGTCATCAATCTTGAAGAGAGAATGAGGCTGGGGGAGGCAATAAAGCCGGAGGACATCGAGAACATCAAGAACAGCATGATGGGGCCGCTTGCGGGAATAGGCGATAATTTCTTCTGGGAGTATTTGAGGCCTTTTACCGCGCTGGTGGGGGTGGCGATAATCATGCTTTGCAGAGATAATTACGCAATGGCCTGGCCAGGTCCGCTGGTGGCAATCTTTCTCTATAACACACTTGGGCTGGCAGTAAGATATATCGGAGTCGTGCGGGGCTACGAGATGGGAGTGGAGATAGTGCCCTACATAGGAAAACTGAACCTTCGGAGCCTAAATGAAAAAATATCGCTGATGTCTCTAATAATCCTTGGTTCGGCGTTTCCGGCGATCTTTGTTTTAAATAATATACACCTGCTTCCGCCTTCCCTGCCGGTACTTGACGGCGCCGCGAAAAGCCTGTCCATGTTCGGGCTTGCTTTTCTGATGATGGCGGGGCTCAAACTGAAGATAACTCCGACGGTTATTTTTTACGGGGTGATAGCCATTACGGTGATTTCAACCTATATCCGCTGAGCAGCGGCGGGAATTGTAGATGTTGCACCCTGTTAAAGGAGCGTCCAAATGGAAATAGAAGTTATGATACAAAATAAGCTCGGACTGCATTTACGCGCGGCGGCAGTGCTGATAAAACTCGCCAATACCTTTAAATGCGAGATTACTATCAGCAAGGAAAATCAGTCTGCCAACGGAAAAAGCATTATGGGTATTATGGCTCTTGCCGCTTCACCCGGGACAAAACTCAAGGTGAATTGCGAGGGGGCAGACGAAGCGGAGGCCTGTACTAAGATAAAAAAACTTGTTGACGACAAGTTTGGGGAGAAGGAATGAGGAAACTATTTAAGGGCGTTGCCGCATCTTCCGGCATAGTAATTGGCAAGGCGTTTGCCCTTCCGACGGAGGAGTTTATCATAATAAAACACCATCTTGCGGAAGCGGATGTACACGCCGAACTAAAGCGCTTCACTTCAGCCCTTGAAAAGACAAAAAAAGAGATTAAAGCCATTGAGGATAAAGTAAACAGGGATGTCGGCTCCAAACATTCAACTATTTTTGCGGCTCATTTGATGATACTCGCTGACCCCGTGCTTGCGACGGAAGTGGAAAAAGAAATAAAGGAAACAAGAACCAATGCCGATTATGTTTTTAATAATGTTATGAATAGGCTCGTTGAGTCCCTTTCCAAGACTAATGACGAATATCTTAGGGAAAGGGCTGAGGATATAAGGGATATAGGCAAAAGAGTCTTGCGCAATATAGTCGGCAAAGGGAAAGAAACTCTCGCTGATATTGAAGAAGAGTCTATTGTTTTTGCCAGGGACCTTTCACCTTCCGATACGGTTGTTATGAGACGCGACAAAGTCATAGGTTTTTGCACCGATATGGGCGGCAAAACTTCGCATACTGCCATTATGGCTCGGGCTCTGGAAATACCTTCCGTTGTAGGGCTCGGGAATCTCTCTATGCTGGTGAATTCGGGTGAGTCCGTTATTGTTGACGGCACAGACGGTATTGTCATTGTAAACCCAACCGAAGCGGACATTAGAACTTACGGCAAAAAAAGGGAAAAACTTCTTGAGTATGACTCCCGGCTCACAAAACTAAGAGATCTTCCTTCGGAAACACTGGACGGCTATCCCGTGGAACTTAATGCGAATATAGAGATACAGGATGAGCTTAAGCTTGTAGGCAAGCACGGAGCCACGGGTATAGGCCTTTACCGAACCGAATTTCTTTTCCTGAACAGAGCCGATCTCCCGACGGAAGAGGAACAGTTCCGGGCGTACACTTCGGCTGCGGAAGCCGTCCTGCCGCATTCAGTTATCATAAGAACGCTTGATGTAGGCGGTGATAAATTCCTCTCGAACCTAGGACTTCCCAAGGAAGAAAATCCTTTCTTGGGCTTGCGGGCAATTAGGCTTTGCCTTGTTAAGCCGGATCTTTTCCGTACTCAACTGCGAGCCATACTCCGGGCTTCAAAGCTCGGGAATATCAAGATAATGTTCCCAATGATCTCCAGTATTGAGGAGCTTAACGAAGCGTTGAAATTCTTCCATGAAGTAAAAGCCGGGCTGATCAAAGAAGGCATTGATTTTGACCGCAAGATGGAGCTGGGCGTAATGATAGAGATACCTTCGGCGGCGGTCACTGCTGATATCATTGCCAAGCATGTTGATTTCTTCTCCATAGGCACCAATGACCTTATCCAGTACACACTGGCAATAGACCGCGTGAACGAGAAGCTCGCTTATATGTACAATCCCCTGCATCCGTCT
>JBAXDA010000108.1:0-5613 GCA_037141215.1 Candidatus Firestoneibacteriota bacterium
CACATCTTTCCATTCTTCGGTGAGCACCCCGTCTCCGAACATCATTATTGTCTGCCTGCCCATTATTATATTGGTTTCGGTGTCATTAATATTAAAAAGCACCGAGATATCTTTGAAGTTTTCCCTGAGTTTATTCGCAAGCTCTGTTACCGCGCTCACGGAATCATCGCGCAGTACAAATATAACGGTAATCCCGCCCTTGGTCTCACTGCCGCGCAATACTACATGCCTCAGGTTCTTTGCCGGGTAGTCATGCTCAACAAGATATTTCTTTATAAAACCGTAAACCTCATTAAGATTTGAAAGTATCAGCGGGCAGTTCTCAACATCAATAACAAAGTGACTTTTTAAGGCATAGAGGCCTATCTTTTTCCTTTCATTATCCACGGGAAACTGGCTCTTGTTACGGTAATAATAATGAGACTTGGCGGGAATTGTTTTCTCTATTTTTACGGCAGGGAACTTACGCAGGGCTTTTCTTACAATATCCTCTTTGTATTCAAGCTGTTTAGAATATTTTATATGCTGCCAGTGACAGCCTCCGCATTCTCCGAAAACCGGGCACACAGTTTCCGCTCTGTCGGGGGAGGGAACCAGGATCTTTACTATTTTTCCGCGCGCAAAATTCTTTCTGACCTCTGTTATCATAATCTCAAGTTCGTCTCCCGGAGCGGAATAGGGGACAAAAACAATGAAATTATCCACCTTGCCTACGCCGTCAGGGCTGTAAGCAAGCGCGTCTATTTTTATCTTTACGGTCTCGCCTGTTCTTATTGGTTGATTCATTTGCACAACCTTTGTTTCAGCAATTTGTTAACTGTCTGGGGATTAGCTTTACCGCCTGTAGCTTTCATAACCTGGCCTACAAGGCTTCCGAGAGCTCTCTCGTTGCCGGCATGGAAATCTGCCGTGGCTTTAGGGTTCGCGGCAAGAACCTTGTCTACCGCCTCCGCAATGGCGCCTTCATCCGTTATCTGCACGAGCCCTTTTTCTTTTACTATTGTTTCCGGGTCTTTTCCTGTCTTAAACATTTCGTCTATCACGGTCTTTGAGATTTTACTGCTGATTACAGCGTCCTCCACAAGTTTTACCAGCTTCACTATATTCTCAGGCTTGACCGGTGAGGCCGAGATCTCGAGTTTTGCTTCTTTCAGGAGAGCTCCAAGATCCACCATCACCAGATTACTGATTGCTTTGGGTTTATTGTAAAGCTTTACGCAGGCTTCAAAATAATCCGCCGTCTCCTTCGAGGCCGTCAGCACTCCCGCGTCATAGGCAGGCAAGCCATACTCGGAAACAAATCTGCTTTTTCTGGCCGAGGGCAGCTCGACGAGTTTCTTGGAAAGCTCGGCTATCATAGCGTCTGTTATTGTAAACGGCACGAGGTCGGGCTCGGGAAAATACCTGTAATCATGGGCTTCTTCTTTTGTCCGCATATTGTAGGTTACATTTTCGTCCGCATTATACAGCCGCGTCTCCTGAATGAGTTTCTCTCCGTTCTCAAGCGCGAGCGTCTGTCTTCCTACTTCATATTCAAGCGCCTTCTGGACATTTTTAAAAGAGTTAAGATTTTTAATCTCAACTTTTTCTCCGAATTTTGCCGCGCCTTTTTCCATAAGAGAGACATTAGCATCGCACCTTAAAGTCCCCTTTTCCATATCGCAGTCGGAAACACCTATATACCGGAGAATACTTTTCATAGCAAGGAGGTACTCGTACGCTTCCAGAGGAGACCTCAAGTCAGGTTCGGAAACAATTTCCAGAAGCGGCATTCCCGTCCTGTTAAGGTCAACGAGCGATTCTTCCGCCGCCCCTATCTGCCCCCCCGCGCCGATATGCACAAGCTTGCCCGCGTCTTCTTCAAGATGAGCCCTGGTAACTCCGATGATGCGCTTCTTTCCTTCAACTTCTATTTCCAGGAAGCCTTTCAAGGAGAACGGGTTGTCTTTTTGAGAGGTCTGATAATTCTTGGGAAGGTCCGGGTAAAAATAATTCTTCCTGTCAAATTTTGCGTATTTTTGCACCTCGCATTTCAGCGCGAGAGCCGCGAGCATCGCCAGTTCCACGGCTTTTTTATTGGCAACAGGAAGAACTCCGGGAAGCCCAAGACAAACAGGACAGGTGTGAGTATTCTGTCCCGCTCCAAACTCTGTAGAGCAGCCGCAAAACAGCTTTGAATTCGTTTTCAACTGCACATGGACTTCTAAGCCTATGACAACAACATATTCTTTAGACATCATTCCCCCCGCTACAATTATAAAACAAATTAATATTAATCAGCTGAAAGCATCTAAAATCAGGAACCGGACAATAGCTTTTTACTTGTCAGGTTCAATGGCTATTATATTTACGCTCACTCGGTCAAAATACTGAAGAACACTGAGCAACAGGTCATATCTCCCTTGTTCGTCCAGCACTCCGTCGCTTAGCTTGATATGCGCCGCGTCAAGAACAACCTCGTTGAAAGTGGGATCCATAGCCGTCCATTCCCCGGTATAGGCCTCTACCCACATATGATAATAAAACCTGTCACCGATGGGCGCAAGGCCTGCCGCTATCCTCGAAGGAATACCCGAGGCTTTTAGCAGTGCTGAAGCCAGAACGGAATGCTCGGTGCAATCTCCTTCCCCCGAAGCAAGGGCTTCTTTTGCCGAAGAAAAACCGGCACTGTAGTTTTTTTTTCTCATATGAGAATACACCCATTGCGTTATTTTTTTGGCGGCCCGGTACGAATTTGGTTCGTCTCCCGCAAGCTCTACCGCTTTTTCTATAATACCCCTGTCGTTTGATTGTTCATAAACCGTCGGCACCAGGTACGGCTGAAACTCTTTCGTGAAGATGGGCCTATTTAAAGCCTTTTCTTCTCCCGCAGTTTTCTTTCTGTTAGTTACAAGCAGTGTGTTTTTTTCTTTCACCACCACAACTCCGGCAGGAAGTTTCTCGAGTATTGCCGCAGGCAACCCTAAAGAGAACACGATCTCCGCCTTCATAAAAGTCACTTTCTTAAAATCAGGGATGCTCCTGTTGGAACGCAGGGCAGTCGCATCCATCAAGTCAAGCTCTGAAACAATAAAAGCAAGAGCTTCTTTCTCTGAGACTCTGACCATCTCAAGTCCCAGCCTGGGTACTGATGATTTCAGAAGTTCATTGTCTGCGCTGATTTGGTGCATTGTCGCAATACCGCGAATATCAGCTTCAATTATATAACCGTTCTTCTTATCTTTATCCGCATTGACCCTGATCTTAAGATCATCAAAGCTAAGGCTGTCATTATTAAACACTCTCAGCGTAAAGGAGTCTTTATCCTTGAGCCCTCTTTTTTTAATTATATCTTCTGCGGAGTCAGCAAGACAGGCTCCTTTCTCATATTTAACTGACTTTCTCAGGATTTCCCCCGCAAGATTTACGGTTAAATCAAGATTTTCTCCGTTCAGCTTTCCCTCCGTTATCTTAAGCTGCTTATCCTGATTTTCGGTATAGCGAAAATATAAAGGGGTATTGTCTTCTCCCGTGTAATAAGAACTAGAACTGTCCATATCAAACCCGGTCCCCATTCTTTTCAGACCAATTTTCATGAAATTTGTTGTCTTCTTGCAGAGTTTTCCTTCATATTCCGCGGTCAGAACCAAACTCCTGGAATATCCGACTTTTACGCCCTTAAACATAACATTGAACCAGCGAGCAGCTGTATTATTCTGTCCGGAAAATAACTCGAAAGGGAACGCTATTAGAAGAAGTAACGCGGCGGCAACTGAAAGATTTTCCCTTTTCATAAATTTTGCCTTTGACATACGGTTATTAACAACTTATTGCTGATTACTAAAGGATTATACCCTTTATCAGTTAGCAGTAATCAGCCTGGGTTCTTGAGCTAAATGGAGCTGATGGTCGGGATTGAACCGACGACCTGCAAATTACGAATTTGCTGCTCTACCAACTGAGCTACATCAGCCTATTGCTCCGTATTGTAGCAAAAAAAAGGTGTTTTGGCAATTTCTTTGTGGCTTAAAATCAAAGGATTTTCCAAGGAATACAGGAGGAGCTTCTCTTTTACTTTTCCACCGGCAGTATTATGCCTTTCATTATAATCTTTTGCGCAAAAACAAATACAAGAAGGACAGGCAGGGCTGCGAAAGTAAGGGCCGCCATAACGAGATGCTGCCCGGAAGCTCCGCTTGCCTGCTGGAATTGATACAAAGAAACCATGATAGTCCACATTTTAGGGTCCTGACAAATAATGAAAGCCCACATGAAGCCTCCATAGGTGGCTACAAAAGTCCAGAGAGCTATAACGGCAAATACGGGCTTGCTCAGCGGCAGTGTGATATGCCAGAACATCTGCCTTTCATTTGCTCCGTCAAGATCCGCTGATTCATATAATTCCCGTGGCAGACTGTCAAAGAAACCCTTCAGAATGAAAATGTTGTAGCCGCTTGCCATAGCCGGCAGTATTAGCGCCCAGAAAGTATTCAGGAAACCAAGCTGCTTAAGGAGCAAAAATCCCGGTATCATCCCTACTTCCGCAGGGAAAGCCATAGTAGCCAGCAAGAATAAAAGGATCTTGTAGGAATACTTCAGGTTATATCTGGACAGGGCATACGCGCAGAGAGGGTTTACCGTTAGGCTTGTAAGCAGCATAGCCAGCACAAGAATTACCGTATTGACCGTGGCCCTTCCGTTCAGGAGCATATAATTGAGCACATCGGTGTAGTTGTTCGTTATGAAAGCAAATCTTAAAGCCATTTTTCGTTCGGAAAAATAGGAGTAGTCGGCTTCTTTAAAAGGTATTTCGGCAGAGTCAAATCCGGCGTACTGTGTGCCATAAACCCTGTTAAGCTCCTCAATACTGTTGTTGTATTTGTTCCTGAGAAATTCATAATATTTCTGTTCTGCATCAAAAACCGAAATAGCCGTAATCGGCGCCGAGGTTTCGCAGTAGGTTCTCCAATCGAGCTTAAGCTGTCCGCTCTGCGCCGGTTCGGTTTCAGGGAAAACAACCTGCTCCCACCCCTTGCAAGCCGTTTTATAATAGCGGTTAAGATTGCTTATGGAGGCGTATTTGTTTTTCAAGAAAGCTATATACTGAGCTCTGCCGCCGGTCAGCTTTATGAACCTGTAAGGCATTTTTGTTTTTACAAAAATAGTCCATCGTTCCGCCTCCTTTTTGTTTTTCGGCAACGACGAGGGAAGATTTATTTGCTCAAACCCGGCGTAACCCGCACCCCATTCGGAGTTTAATTTTTCTATCTGCAGGTAGCAGTTAAGTTTAAGGTAATCAACATATTTTTTTCTGAGAGGCAGGGGGAGCCTGTGAGAAACAGGGAGCTTCGCCTTGAATTCAAGATAATCCTGCCATTTTTTACTTTCTGTGGCAGGAGTCCACGACCGAATAGCGGGTTCATCAACAGGGAAAAGCAGATACTCGTAACTGTCAAGCGTTTCCGCATAAGCTTTGTTCAGGCTGATTACATCCTTGTATTTGGACTTCGCCTCCAGCCTGTATTGTTTAAGCAAATCATAATTAAAAGCACGCACCCAGTATCCTGACGGAAGAACCTTGAGGAATTCATAATAATCCTGAAGGCGCAATTTCGACTTTTCTGTTTTAATATC
>JBAXDA010000109.1:0-5571 GCA_037141215.1 Candidatus Firestoneibacteriota bacterium
TATTCCATCGCTTTACCGCCGCGTCCCAACACTGCTTCCGCGGTGATCATCCAGATGGAGGCGTAATTGAAAACCGACGCGTTCTCTTTTTTGCCGGGGGTACAGATGCCGACGGCACCGATTTTTGTGTCAAACTTCGCGAAACCGCGGTCAAGCAGGCGGTGGCCATATTCTGTGCCAAGCAGTCTTTCCGCTGAATCAAGCGTGATTTTGGCGCGCTCTCCCTTTGCCAGCCCGCTAATTACCGCCCACGGCTGGGGTTCTAGAAATATACTTGGCAGGGTTTTATTCTTTTTGGCGCCCAGTTCAATTCCGTCAGTGAATATGAGCCGTTTGTACCAGCCTCCGTCCCAGCCGAAGGTGTTCATCAAATCCGACATTTTCTCGTATCGTTTCACGAGTTTTTCCGCCGTGTTACGGCTTCCGTAAAGCTCCAGTAGTTTTATCAATTCTTTTGTAGAAGCGCAGTAGAGCGCCGAAGTAAAACAACTCTCGGTCTTCTTATCCTGCGGATTAAGCGAATCATTCCAATCGGCACTCCCCGTCTGGATCAAGCCGTGTTTGCCGCGCTTCCCCCAGGTGAAGTCGTTCATTTTTATCAGGTGGGGAAGAACAGAATCTTTCTTTTTGCTCCCGATATACCCGGCTTTTTCTTTCAACAATCCGGACTCGCCGGTTTCCCTTATATACTGGGAAACTGCCATTACCAGCCAGTTATTATCGTCATAGAAACCGCCCACATCATATTTGTTTTTTGCGGGATGCAGGCTGTGCGCGGCTCCGCCGTCAGGATAAACCGCGTTCAGAAGATGGCTTATAACTTTTTTTGACACTTTTGGAAACGCATGGAGCATGCCGAGCTGGTCCTGGCAGGAATCGCGGAAGCCAAAGCCCGCGCGCATTATGCCCCATTCATAACTTGAAATGCTTCTGGAAAGGCGGAGCGTCATGGAAGCCTGATACTGCACAAACCCGTTAAGCAGGGTATTAAATTCCTTATCGGGCGTAGTCACTTTAAATATTTTCAACTTCTCTTTCCAATATTTTTTTACCGCGAGAAAGGCACGGTCAACATTTTTAAAGTTCTTGTATTTTTTTAACGCCACAAAAACATCTTTTTCATTTTTCGCGACGCCTGTCTGATAAACTATTCTTTTGGATTTTCCGGGTTTAAGCGAAAACTTATGCTCAAAGGAGCCGATTGGGTAGCCGCCGTTCTCGCAATAATCCGTGGACCTGCCGCTTTCCACAACAAACGGGTTCTTCTCGTCCCTGTATTTTCCGAGGAAAAGATCCCTATCTCCGTTAAAACCCTGCGCCTTGGGGCTTCCCGTATGAAACCCGTAGAGCTGGACAAAATGCATATCGTGCAAGCCGGTTCCGAGATCATTATAGGAATGGTGTATTATGGCGCCGTTTTTATAATGCTGGCGGGAAAGATTGGGGCCGTTATCTATATTCATCAGGTCTCTCATCGCCCCCCAGAAAGCAAATTCGGCGTAACTGAAGGTGGAAAGGTTTCTGGTCTTTTTCCCCGTGTTCGTGATTTTTAGATCCCAGAGCTCGAGGGCTTTGTCCTGAGGCACAAAATAGGTGATTTCGGTAAGGATTCCGTCGTGTTCAAAAGTTATCGTGTTGTAGCCGAAGCCCACGCGGCAGGTATAGCTGCATTTCTTTGTGTCGGTATGCACGGGAGCCCAGCAGGCAGACCAGTATTTCCCGCTCTCGTTATCTCTTACATATATATATCTGCCCGGCCGGTCATAGGGAATATTTTGGTAGCGGTAACGGAGCAGGCGGTGAGTTGTGGGATCCTTGTCATAACAGACGCCACCGGAGGTATTGGAGATCATAGAAACGGTAGTCTCATTGATGAGATAATTAAACCACGGCCTCGGCGTGTCGGGGCGGGTTATTACATATTCGTTTGTCTTCCCGTCAAAATAACCGTACTCTCCTTCCGCAATTTTTTCGCCTTGCATACTTTTCTCCGATAATATAGTGGCGCTTTCTCAACGAAGCTTCTCAACTGAGCATCATTAGCTTAATTATAATGCGTCGGACCTTTAGGAAAATCTGCCCTCGGATCATAGCCTGCGGGCCTGAAACTGTGGTCATTTGACGCTTTGAGCTCCAGAACGACATGCTGGTTATCCGCGAGTTTAGGGTTGAGCCCGATAGTTATGGTGTGTTTCCCGGGAGCCAGAGTGAAAACATCCTTCCCATCTGCCAGGATCTTATCAACGAATTCCAGAGCAGGGCCGTTCTCTTTCGCCGTAAGCGTCCACCACATGGGCCTGTAGGGTGCTCTTAGTTTCCAGTTTCCCGCTTTAATCCCGTCAATTTCAACTGCTACATTAAAGTCTTTTACAAATGCCGGGCGGTATTTTGCCCAGAGCATTAGAGGTGCTTCGTCTTTTACCTCCAGGGTAAAAGTTATCTTCTGCGTAGCCGAAGGATCACCTGACTTTTCGCCGGATATTATTTGTACGGGTTGGGCCGCGGTGGAAACTTTGAGCGTTGATACTTCTGAAGAATTACCGCGGGAATCAATGGCGACGACCCTATAAATATATTCTGTCCCCGGCTTAAGACCCCAGTCAGTAAAACTGCAGTCCGCCGTAGAGCCGATAACCGTGGCATTGCCGAGAGATTTTATATCATCCGAGCCTCCGCAATGAACATCGTAGCGCGCGATATTGAGCGCTGTGCTTGCTTTCCATTTCAGGACGACAGACTGAGGTGTTGTTTCGGCTGTTAAGCTGTTTACCGCAGCCGGAGCAGAAGTCAGACTCTCCATGCGGGGATCAAAAGAAGGGTCGCTGCTGACAGCAATCCTGTCTATTGCCAGCCCTTCCGCTGATCTGACAACCGTTATCGGCCATTCTCCCGCATTATTTACTTCTATAGTACCCGGCATTTTTTTCCAGGAAAATACTTTTCCTGATGCCTTTATTCCCGGAGCCTCCGGATTTTCTTCGCGTTCTGCAACCCAGAGCGCATACTTTCCGGGGGCCAGAACAGTTTTGAAAAGCACGCTGCCGGCCTTGGGTTCTTCGGCTGATGCTTTATGTATACGAAGATATCTGCTGCCGGAAGCTTCGCCGTCAAGCACGATACGGAAAGGAGCTTTCCACTCCGCTTCTTCAGCTTCTTTGAAGCAGGAAACTACTCCTGCAGGCGCAACACTTACTTCATCGGAAAAACTTCCTTCTATCCCGGAGGGTTCAACGGCCGCACAAGATAATAGTAACTGCCTATTTCTTCCGGAGTATCGAGGTATTTGTTCTCTTTAACCGGTTCCCTGTTTAACGGAATAAAACCCCGGCTGCTTTCTTTGCTGCGGTAAACGCGGTAGCCCGCAAGCTCTCGCATCCCTTCCTGCGCTTTCCAGGTTAAATTGATTTTTCCTCCGGAAACTTCGGATTTTAGTCCGGCCGGAGCGGACGGCCTGCCGGTCACAGCAAAATAAACATCACCGTTCCCGAACTGGTCGCTTACCCATGCGAATTTTGTCGCGTCCGGAGAGGAATAACCATAAGTATTAGTGTCCCAGTCATTTCTGGAGGTATTATGCTTGCAAATCCGCATTACCGCCGCGGGATCATTGAGAGGAACCATTATATGCTGGCCGGAAAGATCTCCGCCCATCCCGTCCGTTATCATCCATTTGCCGTTCGCGGAGATATGCCCGTAATCCGTTTCGAGCGGCTTGGTATAGTTGCCGAATATCGTCACTTCACCAGCAGTCTCTTCCGTCTGCGCGTGAAGCCCGCTCGGAACCACTATCCGCATGTCCCCGTAAGTTCCAATATATGAAGTCGGCCCGCCCGCCGCGTGTCCCACTGACGGCCTGTTGGCGAGAGACAGTTTGCCCGTGGCAGGGTTTAAAAAGAATCCCTGATAGGTATAGCAGTTGTACCAGCCAATCTCCGTTTCATTATTGTAATAACTTATTCCTTTCAGCCTGGTAGGAAGTTCTATTCTGCGGACGCGCTGTTCAATGTCCGGCAAGGAAGGGTCAATCATAAAAACTTCCTTTGATTCACGAAGACCAAAGAGCATTTTCGAGGACCACGGCGAGGAATGAAAATCCTGCACAACCCAGGTCTTAGGTTCAAAATGGGCTATCTCAGACCTTTCACCCGTGCGGAAATTGAACCGTACTATATCAATGCGCCTTGCCATCTTGTCATTTCTTTCCTTGGCAAGAGAAGTATTCTCGGCAATTATCATTGATTCGGGTTCGGTCGTTGAAAAACGGGCGGCAGCGTCTGTACAGCCTCCTTTTACTGCCGTGAAAACACGCGATTTAAAATCGAAAATATCAAAACCCGGGGCTCTTCTCCCGTAAAGACTGAACGCCGAGCCATCGCAATTGAACGCAACTTTCCATTCATTTGCGGCAAGGTCGGTCATTTTCCAGATCTCGGCGTTTGTGGAAGAATCGCGGTAGACGCACCATTCGCTCCCTTCTTTCCCGGTCCGGGCAGGCCTCCCCGCGCGCTTGTTAAGTTCTTCCAGCCCGTGGTAGGGTTTTGAGGAAAGCTTCTCTTCCCGGAAAGTCACTCCCCCGCCGATAAAGCCTTTCTTTTCCTCGTCAGAGAGTTCTTTAACAAGCTTCAGGTATTGCAAGGTAACGCTTCCTGAGGTGTTCAGGAATTTCCCTCTAAAACTGATCTTCTGTTTACCCGTTAATCCAAGCGGTTTCAGATCCTGGGAATGAATGCCGGTTGTGTAGCAGGTCTTTGTCAATTTGTCATTTATCCACAAGAAAAATGCCGTCGATTTTTCAGGGATACGGATAACGAGGTAGCGATAGGTGTCAAAATCAATTTCTGCATCATATTTAACTGCAAAAGCGGAGAAATCTGAGCCCGGTTGGGCCGGCCATTCAGGCCAGTCGGGGCGTTTCATATTTTGGTCCAGAGCGCCTACACAGGTGGTAATTATCAGCCTTCCGTCGCGCGTTTCTGCAGTCGGCGGAGTGCCTGACTCGGGATGGTCAATCGCAGCCTTCCATTGAGAGATATCTTTAAAGGATTCCTCCCAACCCACGCGGGGAAGACCGCTTTGCGCAAAAAGCGCCGCTGAAAACACCGCGCAAAAACCAAAGACAATCAATCCCGCCCTTAATTTTTTCACTATGCCTCCGCTTAAAAGATTATTACCTCAAGACCGCAACTCTTCGTCAATTAAGTATTGTTGAAGTTATTCCGGAGTAATCAAGTGAACTGTGTCCGTTTCGCTGCAGGAGTGAAAAGCGGCTTACTTTTTCTTTTTCTTTCCGGTCTCCACGGCGTCTTTTATTTTCTCCACAAGGGCGTCCAGTTTTGCTTTGGTATCTTTATCCAGCTTAAGCTCGCGCAAGAACTCAAAATTAGTGTTGAATTCCTTTCTTTTTTTGTAAAGTTCCACCGGATCACCGGAAATTATCTCCGCCGCCGCGCAGACCACGATAATATCATTCCTTGCGGCGTCCTTGTTGTTGAACAATTGCGCGACTTTTGCTTTTTTCAGCTCCGTATTGCCGCTCACGGCTTCGGAGACCAGCTCGGTATAATCAAACCC
>JBAXDA010000110.1:0-5534 GCA_037141215.1 Candidatus Firestoneibacteriota bacterium
CGCCTATCTTCGCGGCCCGGCTTCGCCGAGCGTTAATGACGAGTATGGCTGGCTGCTGGAGGGTTTCGACATGCCGCCTGCTGTTATGATGCCCTACAATCCAAGATACTACCTGAAACAGGCAGAGAACTCAGGGATGAAGAAAATAAAGGATCTCTACGCGTTCCATAAATGCTCTCTTACAGGCATACCTGAGCGTATAGAGAAGATGATGAAAAGGATTAAAAGAACTTCATTGTTTAATATCAGGACGCTTGACGTTAAGCACCTGGAAAGAGATGTCCAGATAATCAAGGATGTTTATAATAAAGCCTGGGAAAACAACTGGGGCGCGGTTCCGATGACCAAGGCAGAGATGGATATGGCTGCTGAAGGCATGACTCAATTCTTCGATCCCAAGCTTATTATTATAGCTGAAACAAAAGAAGGCAATAAACCGGCGGGTATAGCCATAACACTCCCAAACCTTAATGAAGTACTCGCAAAAGTCAGCGGCTGTGACGGTATTATGGGGCTTGGCATCTGGGGCTTGCTCAAGTTTATGTGGTACAAGCCAAAAATTAAAGGCTGCAGGGCTCTTATAGGCGGCTGCTTAAAAGAATACAGACAGACCGGGCTTATAGCGGAAATCTTCTACGAGAGCGCTAAAAACGGCATTGAAAGATATGAATGGTGCGAGCTTTCCTGGAACCTTGAAGACAACAGAATGGTAAATGAGTTCGATGCTGAATTAGGCTCGGTATTGTACAAGAAGTACAGGCTTTATCAAAAACTGCTATAAATTCAAAGAGCAACTTTTGGGGCGTCTACTTTGCTGCCCCGTTTGTTATGAACGGAAAGGTGCTTCGGTTTGCGAAAAAATCATACTGCGGTTATTGTGTAATTTACTGGTTTTCCTGCAGGTTTGTACAATTCTTTTGATATTTTTAACAAGATTATCCCTTCGTCTCCCATGGTGTTTATGAAATTATATCCTTTTAGCATTCTGCAGAATTCCCTGAAAATGTATTGAGAGGCGCCTTTTGTTTCAGGGTCAGTTATTTCGAAATACACGCAAAAAGTGTCATTGCTTAAAGGAGCTCCGAGAGTGTAGGCAACTAGCTTGGAGCCGAGCCTTACGGTCATACCCGTCAGTCCGAGCTCCCTGTGCATAGAGAGCGCGTTCCTATTGGCTTTAAGCGCATGGCGGAGTAGAAAGAGATCGTTATCCGCTGTTGTCTCAGTAATTTTCTTATTGTACCATAGATTGAGCAGCTGCGCGCTGTCTTCAAGATCAGAGGTTTCAAACGCGCGCCATTCAATATTTTTGTGTTGCTCAAAAGTGTTGCAGAGCCAGCGCATGGATTTGTAATTGTCTCCTTTAAGTTCCGCAAGAACCTTTGTCTCATAGAGGTATTCGCTGTCTTTTACAGAAACCTTATAACCGGTTTTTTTTGCGGCTAGAGCAAAGTTTTCCCCGGCGTTCTCAATCCTGGCTATTTCCTTGTTGGAGTTCAGACTCTCTAAAAGCTCAAAGCATTTTAGCAGCGAGGTCTCTTTGTATTCCGCAGGGGCAAGAGGTATAATTATTTCTTTCCCGGTTTTTGAAAATACATAGAAGATCCCGTCTATCGTTTTCCAATAATGGGTTGTAATATCATCCCAGATGAAATGATAGGCAAACCCATAAGCGCTGAGAGGAGGAGGATTTGTCTTGAAATGATTGAAAAAAAAGCGGCTGTCACGTTTCAGCAAATTAAGCTCTGAATTGATTATCCCTGTGGATTTTAGAATCTTGAGCGGGATGAAAGAATCTTCCCATTTTATTGCGGAATCGGCGTCAAAATCAAGCTTTTCCAAAATAGACGGCTCAAGTTTATCAAGTATTCCTTCGGTATTTGGGCAGAGAGAATCAATAACCAGGAGTATATCTTCGCCATTTTGGCTAAGGGCAACCGCAAAAGGGTAGACTTCGCAGTCAAAAGGCCGGCGACCGTAACCGCAGCATTTCCCGCTCAAGGGATCAAACAACTCACAGATGTAGGTCTCGCCGCATTTAACAAGTCTCAGCCCTGAAGGCTTGAGATTCGGGGAAGCTTCCTCGAATCTGCAGCAGACTTTACAATCTCTACAATTACTATTTTGTGTAAGGGCTATAAGCCGTTTCATATAGTCAATTTAGCACAAGGCAGGCAGAAAAACAAGAAATTGTTGAAAAGCAGAACATTATCGAGTAAAATTGAACTAATTAGGGACAAGTAATGTATAAAATCAATGAAGGCAGGAGGTAAAACTTGCCGTTTCAGATTGAAAAATCTTTGTTTACTGTTTTAAACTCCCGCAAACAAAAAATGTTAAACGAAATAGTCCTTAAATACAAAGACAGGGTGTTCAACACCGCCTACAGGTTTATCGGTGACTGGCAGGATGCCAATGAACTTACGCAGGAGACCTTTATTACTGTCTACGGAAGTGTCGGTAATTTCAAAAATGAGAGCGCTCTTTCCGCCGAAATATATAGGATAGCAATTAAATTATGCAAGAATAGGCTTTCAAGCTTTGAGACTTCGAGTCGGCAGGTTGGCTTTGGTCAAAAGAAAACGCAGGGAACAATAACGCGCGGAGTTCCGCATAAGCTGCTTGAAAAGAAAGAAAAAGAAATGGCTGTACAGAAAGCCCTGGATTCTCTGCCTTTTGATCGGAAGGAAGTCCTTATTTTGAAAGACATTGAAGGCCTCTCCTATCAAGAGGTAGCGGCAGTGCTTTTATGTGAATTAGGCGCCGTTAAATCCAGCCTAAAAAGAGCGAGGAACGAGCTAAGAATCCGGCTCGACGGAGCTCAAAATGGCTAAAAATTGTTTAGACATAAAAGAATTTATGCCGGATTATATTGAGGACGAACTCTCTGAAATTGAAATGAATGAAGTAGAAGATCATGTAAAAGGCTGTAAACCGTGTGAAAAAGAGCTGGCTGCGTTGTCAATGACAGCGCAACTGCTAAAGTCCCTGCCCAGGTTCATGGCACCGACCGGAATGCTGTCAAATGTTAAGAAGGAGCTGAAAGCCAGAAGAAGCTTATTTCAGCGCGTATATCCAGTGCTAAAGTGGTCTGTGGTGGGTCTAGGGCTTGCCGCAATATTATATATGATGATTGAATTTGGCGCAACAAACCCGTTATTTCCGCTGCTTGCCGCAAAGTTTTCAATTAACACGGGAAGAGCTGGGGCGGAACAAAGCCTGGCTATTTTATCGGAGAAAGAAAATCCCGGCAGAAGAACTACGGTAAAGAATAAGACAAATAAAATTGACGAGACTTCTCAGCCTCTTCCGGCTTTGGAATTGGCAAATACTGACCGCAGCATTACTGCGCCGAAGAATCCTTCTTCATTGGAGGAAAAGAAAACAAATGCAGGCGTTTATGCCTTGACAGGTGGAAATTGTGCCGTTACTGAGCCAACAGAACAGGTTTTTAATTCATTAGCCGCATGGGAATCGTTTTTTCAAAAAACCTTTCCGGAAAAAAAATACACGGGGGATATAAATTTTAAAGAAAGCATGCTTGTTGCTGTTTTTATCGGAGAAAGGTCTTCCGCGGGGTATTCAGTTAATATTACAGATGTTGTTTTCGGCAAGACGAAAATAACAGTTAAATACGAAGAAGTAAAGCCAACTGGCCCTGCGGCATCAGTTCTAACTTCCCCTTATGCTGTATTTGCCGTCAGAAAATCAGACCTGCCGGTGGAATTTATCAAACAATAATGGTAGTTGAGTCAATGCATAAAATACTGAATCTAGGAGCAAGTATGAAAATAATTGTCGCCCCTAATGCTTTCAAGGGAAGTTTAACGGCTTTTGCCGCTGCCGATAACATTGAAAAAGGGATTAAAAGGGTGTTCCCGCGCGCGACGATTATAAAACTTCCTATGGCTGACGGCGGCGACGGAACAATGGAAGTGCTTGCAGCCGCTACAGGCGGAAGCATTAAGAAGCTGAAGGTAACAGGACCTTTAGGGAAGAAGGTTGACTCCGGCTATGTGGCAGGAAAGACGGCTGTGATAGAAATGGCCGCGGCGGCAGGGCTAAGGCTTCTTGCAAAACGAGAGTTAGACCCGATGCGAGCCACGACCTTCGGAGTAGGTGAATTGATAAAAGATGCGCTGAAAAGCGGCTGTAAAAAAATTGTAATTGGCATAGGAGGCAGCGCTACGAATGAAGGCGGGAGCGGGATGTGTCTTGCTCTGGGCTTCCGGCTCGTGAAAAAAAACAATATGCTTATCGGGCCGGGCGGAAACGGCCTTTTGGAGCTTGACAGGATAGAAAACCCGGAACATACGGAAAAATTCAAAAATCTTGATATCACCATTGCGTCAGATGTTACAAATATATTACTCGGCAGGTCGGGAGCCTCAAGAATGTTCGGTCCGCAGAAAGGAGCAACTCCGGAAATGGTTTTAAAGCTCGAAACCGCCCTTGCCAATTACGCCAGGGTTATCAAACGCGACCTTGGAGTTGATGTTAATAAATTGAAAGGTGGAGGCGCGGCCGGAGGCATAGGCGCGGGGCTTTATGCGTTCCTTGGCGCAAAAATGAACTCGGGTATAAACATTGTAATTGAAAATTCTGGCCTTGAGAAGGAGCTAAAGAAGGCCGATCTCGTGTTCACGGGGGAAGGGCAGATAGACGATCAAAGCCTATACGGGAAAGCGCCTATTGGCGTTGCAAGAAGAGCAAAAAAATACGGCATACCTGTTATTTGTATTGCCGGAAGTATAGGAAAAGTCACAAAAAAGACTTATGAAGCCGGCATCACCGGGATAATTTCGCTCTGCAAACAACCAATGACCCTTGAATATGCGATGAAAAACAGCAAAGCTCTTATCGCGGATGCTGCTGAAAACGCGGCAAGAATTTTCAGGGCAAATACCTTTTATAAATAGGTTTGTATCGCGGAAATAATTTACAGGGGAACTATGTTTCTATTGGACGAACTTCAAAATATAGCCACCGGGATAATTGATGAACCGTTAAAATTCCTCAATTATCATATTGGCAAAACAATAAAAGCCGTAAGGGAGATGAAAGGCAATGCCTGGGTAATGATCTGGACTACTTTCTTTTGGTCTATTCCCGGAGCCTGGATAGGCGTTTATTCTAATCTTTACATGAAAGACCTCGGGGTTACAAATATTGAGGTAGGCCTCATTTCAACGTTGACTATTTTTACGCAGATGTTGACAATTTTACTCGGAGGTTATCTTTCTGACCGGTATGGTAGAAAAAGAGTCCTGATAATAGTTGATATAGCGACCTGGATACCTTCCATGCTGCTTCTTATCTTCGCCCAAAATGTCTGGTATTTTATGCTCTCCGTAGTTATTCGGAATCTGGGCATGATGGCAAACCCTGCCTGGAAGTGTCTTTGCCTTGAAGATGTAAGACAGGAACAGAGAGGGCAGGTGTTCTCCATCATGGCTCTTGTGGGAAGCGTTTCCGGGCTCTCGGGGCCGCTTGGAGGAATTCTCGTCGGCTATCTCGGTATTGTTCCGGCGGTGAGG
>JBAXDA010000111.1:0-5484 GCA_037141215.1 Candidatus Firestoneibacteriota bacterium
AGGGTTCAGAGTTTAGCCTGCGTGCCAGGACGCAACCTGCACCCCTACGGGTGTCGCTAATATATTCATTTACAGTAATGAACGCAAAGGTTGCGACTACCTCAACCATCTAACCATCTAACCATCCAACCATCCGACCATCCGACCATCCAACCTTCTATTTATTCGTACCTTAGCGCTGTTATCGGGTCTGTTTTAGCGGCTTTCACTGCCGGATAGGTGCCGAAGAATACGCCTATAGCGGTGGAGCATACAAACGCGATTATAATCGAGGCAGTGTTGGCGTTCAACGGCATAGGCATAATATCCCCCAGCGCGGCCATTACCCCCGATATAAGAGAAACAGAGATAATTATGCCTATCAATCCTCCTGTGACCGAAAGCAGAACTGCTTCCGTTATAAATTGGAAGAGAATATCCTTGTAAGTCGCTCCCACTGCTTTTCTGATTCCTATCTCCCTCGTCCTTTCTTTTACGGTCACAAGCATTATGTTCATTATGCCGATTCCGCCGACAAAAAGAGCTATGCTCGCAACACAGCCCATTACCACGCTCAAGATTCCGGTGAAAACGAGGAAGGTGTTTAGAAGCTCACTGGAACTTTTGACGGAAAAATCCTGTCTGTCCAGCTGGGTAAGCAGAACTTTTTTAATCTCAGAAACGGCTTTAGTTAGTTTTGCCGGATCCGGAACTTTTACAATTATCTGGTTTATTTGCTCTGTCCCGAGTATTTCGTGCATGGTAGTAATAGGCATGGCGACAATATTGTCGTTATCCTGCCCCATGGTCCTTCCCTTCTTTTCTGTAATTCCTGTTATTCTTAATTTGTTCCCCGCTACGGTAAGTTCCTTGCCGATAGGATCATTGCCGCCGAAGATATCCTTAACTACGGTTTCTCCGACTACGCAAACCTTCCTCGAGGCCCGAACATCCTCATCCCTGAAATAACTGCCCGTGCCTATATTCCAATTTCTCACATAAGGAAAGTTGGCGTAGGTTCCGGCAACCATAACGGAAGTTTTGCTTTTATTCTTGTATTTAACAATGCTCCCAAGATTCACATAAACCGGACAGGCTTTAACGCCAAAACTGCTCCGGGTCTCAATAAGCTCTATAAATTTCAGCTTAAATCTGTTGACGGACATCGTACCGGGAGGGCCGTGCATTTCTTCCGAGTTTCCGGGGGTGATCAGCAGAACATTTGACCCCATAGACTTTACTTCACTCTCTATCTTATCCTGCGTGCCGGCGACCACCGATATAAGCAGCACAATTGACATAACGCCGATAATTATTCCGAGCATGGTAAGCGCCGACCTCACCTTGTTTGAAGTGAGATTGCGGAGCGATATGGTCATGCTCTCGGAGAAATTCATTTTTTCGCCGCCTTTACTTTCATCCCGTTCTTTATCTTGCTGAGGTTATTTTCAACAACCACATCCCCTTCTTTTAGTCCCGATATAATTTCCGTGCTGTCATAGCTTTCCAGCCCGGTCTTTATAGCTTTCCTTACGGCCAGATCTTTTTCAATAACAAGCGCATAACGCCCGTCCTTGTCGTCGCCTATTGCCGTGTAAGGAAGCATAAGCACATCCGGTTTATTCGCCGCTTTTATATAAACATCTCCCGTCATGCCGAGTCTTAAAGTCAACTGGGTTTTCTCAAGTTTTACTTTCACAAGATAGGTAATGCCTTTTTCTTTTACTTCAAGGCTGCTTTTTGCTATAAATTGAACTTTTCCGGGTAGTTTGGCGTCTTTGTAGGCGTCAAGAACAATTTCCGAGTCCTGACCTATCTTCACCTGCCCTATATCGGTTTCGTCTATGCTTGTCTCCACGATCATCTCGTTCAGGTCTGCCAGCATAAAGGCTGGCGTTCCTCCGTAAAGCGTTTCCCCAACCTCAACAAACTTTTTTACAATAGTCCCGGAGAAAGGCGCCGAAATAAAAGTGTTTTTCCACTGCTCTTTGGCCTGTTCCGCCGCCTGCGAAGTCATAAAACCTTTTCCGGCCAGCCCCGAGATTCTTCTAAAATCTTTCTCTGCCTGCGCTGTTGAATCAAGCTGAAGCAGAAGTTTGTCTTTCTTGACCGTTTCGTTCTCTTCGGCAAATATTCCGCTGACACGCCCGGAAGCAACAGTCGTAAGTTTGGCTTCGCTGTTTGACCTTACCGTGCCGGTGGACTGCACTTTTACTACCAGCTCTCCTTTGGCGACTTTTGTGGTATTAACCTCCGTACCTCCGCGCGAGCCGCAACCTGCCGCAAGGCACAAGCAGACTACCGCCGACAAACCAAGTATTGCAATATACTTTTTCATTTAACTTTCCCTCCAATAGAATATTCAAGTTCGTTGACCGATAACCAGTAATTGAAAAGGGACTGCCGGTTTTCAACCTCTCCGGAAGCCTTTTTGACCTCTGCATCAATAAGTTCAGTGAGAGTTGCCAATCCCACACCGTATTTCGCGTTGACAGCCTCGTAGTTCTTGTTCAAGTACTGCACTTTCTTTGAGACTACTCTGGAATATTCTTTATCATTGAGCGCCTTGAAGTAATTGCTCTTAATCTGGGCCAGCAGAGATTGTTTAAGAGTTTCTCGTGAGGCAGACGCGCTTCTTTGGTCGCTCTCCGCCACAGAAAGCTTGGCGCTGCTGGAAAATCCCGAAAATACAGGCACGCTAAAGTTCAGGCCGTACGAATAGGACGCTTTATCGGGAGGAAATTTGCTTGAAGAATAATCATAGCTGGCATTTCCGGAAAAAGTCGGCAGCCAGTCGGCATACGCCGCCGCTACGGAAGCCTCCGCAGCTTCTATCTGCAGCTCTGCCTCCTTAAAGTCTAACCTGCTATTAAGCGCAGCGGCAGAACATTCCTCAAAGTTTTTAAGCCCGAGCGGAAATTCTTCAACTTTTAAGATTTCCTCTCCGCTCAAAGCCGGACTTTCGCCGGTATTTTTACCCATTGAAAGAGCAAGCGAATCCAGAGCGAGTTCTGCCTGTCTTTTAGCCTTTGTTGCGTCGCCTTCCGCTTTCAAATATTCAGATTCGGCATTAAGCACATCTACCGCGGTAGCGAGGCCTTGAGCCTTCCTCTCCCTGACTGACTCGTATAGATTCTTCATCTCTTTCAAGATAGAACCGGAAAGTTCTGCCAGGCTCTTTGCCTGCAGTACAGAATAGTAGGACTTTTTCACATTATAAGCAACTTCCTGTTTCTTTTTTTCATAGCGCAGTTTCGCGCTCTGCTCTGCCGCAAAAGCCTGCTTCTCGCCGGAACCGGTCCTGCCAAAATCCCAGAGCATCATCTGCGCTGAGAGTCCGGCCGTATAGGAAGCAGCGTCAATAGTATCTCCGAGGCCCGGAATACTCGGAATATTATCTCCAAAGCTCAGGGAAAGCGGAGAGACCCTTCTTGAATATGAGAGAGAGGCGTTTATCTGCGGAAAATACGCGGCTTTTACAAGGTTTGTCCGCGCTTTTCCTGCATCCCAGGCTGCTTTAACTATGGCTACTTCTTTGTTATTTTGAAGAGCTTCATTCACGCAATCGTTCAGCGTAAGCCCGCCGGCATATATAGAACCGACCGCTGCCAAGAAAAGAAAAAGATATTTTTTCATATTACTTTGACCCCTTTCCTGCTCTCCTCTGATAATTTCAGTGAAGAGGGATTTATCAGACTCCTTCTATCTTTACTATTTCACCGTCTTTGAAAATTATTTTTTTCTTCGCGTAAGCCGCTATATCCGGTTCATGAGTAATAAGCACAATGGTTTTGCCTTTATCATTAAGTTCCTTGAATATCTTCATTATTTCGTCTCCTGATTTGGAATCCAGATTGCCTGTGGGTTCATCGGCAAGAATGAGGGGCGGATCATTTACCAGCGCCCTCGCAATCGCGACTCTTTGCTGCTGCCCTCCTGAAAGTTCATTTGGTTTATTGTTAAATTTATCTGCCAGGCCCACGCTCACCAGCGCAGCTTCGGCTTTCTGTCTTCTATTCCTGGTTCCGCTATAAACCAGGGGTAGTTCCACATTCTGGACGGAAGTCGTCCGCGCAAGCAGGTTAAAGGACTGGAAAACAAAACCTATCTTGCTGTTCCTTACCTCGGCAAGTTGTGAATCGGAAAGTTTGCTGACATCCCTGCCTTCAAATAAGTATTCGCCTGAACTCGGCCGGTCAAGACAGCCTATTATATTCATACAGGTTGATTTTCCGGAGCCGGAGTGCCCCATAATTGCCGTAAAATCTCCTTCATTCACGGTAAGATCCACTCCTTTGAGCGCGGCAAAATCAACATTGCCGGTCCTGTAGAGTTTGGTTATTTTCCTAAGTTCAATTACTGGTTTCATCTTTGCTCCTGTTTTTCATCACAATGTTATAAATTACATTAAAACTTTCAAGCATTTTTTTCTTATCGGCCTCGCTAAGCAGATCAAGATATGTTTTCAAGCCCTCAGCATGATGATTCTTGACATCTTCCATAAATTTGGCGGCATTTTTTGTGACGGCAAGCCTTATCGCCCTTCTGTCGGACTTGTCTTTCTTACGTTCTATAAATCCCATTTTTTCCAGTTTATCCGCAAGATTTGTCATAGTTGCGTAGGAAACACGTAGTTTATCCGCGACAAAACTGAGCATAGGCTCCTTCGATTCTCTGCTTATTATTGCCAGCACGGCTATATGAAGCGGACCTAATTCAAACGCGGCAACCTTGTCGTGCAAATCCGGGATTTTCGCATTTACTCTTAAATTCATCTTGAAATTAAGATCATAGGTTATTTCCATGAGCTTTTCCATTATTTTTGAAATCTCAGAATCCATTTACCGCCCCCATGCTTCAGCTATTAGATGTTTCAGTTAATGTATTATTAACATATTGAACCATGTTTGTCAATCCCATTTTTTCTAAAATAAAAGGAGAGGCCGTTAAAGCCCCTCCTCGCATAAACCTTCCGGATTCATCATTAATAGCGCATTATTCTTCCACTATTGCCGTCGTAACAGTCACAATATCTCCCTCAACTAATTCCGTAAAACCGCCCTTGAGATTGCGGTAGTCTTTTCCGTTCACGAAAATGCTAAGAAACCTAAGCGGCTTTCCATCGCGGCCAAATACTGCTTTTTTAAGACCGGGATGTTCTTTCTCTATCGTTTCAAAAAGGTGCTTTAAACTGATCTTTCCGCCTGCCGGTGAACAGCATAGCTCGGCCTTGTCGCAGGAGTATTTTTGAAGTTGAAGAGGAATCTTTAACTTTATAGACATAACATCCTTTAAGCACTAATATTTTTTTAATCAAATTCACTTCACCAGCAAAGCTCTTCATAAGTGCAATCGAATCTACTCATCAATGCAATCAAAGCTCCTAATCTGCGTAATCGCTTTTCCTAATCTGTGTAATCAAAGTTCCTAATCAGTGTAATCGCTTTTCCTAACCCATGAACCATTCGCAAAAGCTCAGGTTCAGGGCCGTGGCACGTGAACCAC
>JBAXDA010000112.1:0-5470 GCA_037141215.1 Candidatus Firestoneibacteriota bacterium
ACCGCGGCGAGTTCCTTCAAGTCTTCAGGAAGCTCTTCGTCCCGGGAAAAGTCAATAATTTGCAGGTCTCTGAAACTTCCGAAGTATTCGCCAAGGCTCCCCGGCCCTTCGTTTGCAGCATGCTGAACAACAAGTATTCTCTTGGCCATAGATTAACTTATACCTCACATACTTTAACAAGTCAAGCGCAAGGAGCCATCTTTGCTGTTGCCGCCGGTGACAGCCGGAGGACTGCTCAGAAGATTGTTACTTTAAATATTATATTCTGACGGGTCAATCAGCACAACTTTCTTCTCCATGCGCGACCGTTCTATGGCGTCCGCAATAACATTTGCAGCCAGTCCTGCTTCCCCGCCGGCTGTGGCTGTTTTGCGAGAGCGTATCGCCTGTATGAAAGACTTGGTGAAGGCCAGGTCTCCGCCGCCATGCCCGGATTCATCCGCGGCTTTAATATCAAATTCCTCGACTTTTTTTTCTTTATTATAGCGTACGATTATTTTGCCGTCTTCAAAGTTTCCGTCAAGATAGCCGTTCTGTCCGCCAATGGTTATCCGGCGTTCACCCCTGGAATGGAAGAGCTGAAGTTCAAAGGTCGCTCTGATCTTATTGGCATATTCTAATATTACGACCTGATTGTCTATCACATCTTTGTCTTCGTTGAAGGCGCAGAGATCGCTTCCGGGGCTCCTGTTCTCCCCTGTTATGAAATGCCAGTCCTGATTCACCATATACTGACAGGTCTTGGCCCTGTCACACTCACTGCAGTATTTGGCGCCGCCGCGTCCAGGCACAAAAAAGTCATTGCCGCCGAAACTTGCTACTGCTAACGGCTTTGATCCGGTCAGCCAGTTGAGAATATCAAGATCGTGCGAGCATTTTGCCAGAAGGAAAGTGCCGGCGTTTTCTTTCTTTCTGTGCCAGCGCGTCATATAGCTGGTGCCGTGCTGAACGCCAAGATACTCGGAGGCATGCATAAACATTATCTGACCGAGAGTGCCGCTCTCCACTATCTCCTTAACTTTAATGTAGAAATTCGTTGACCTGAGCACAAAACCAACCTGCATGAGGCGGCCTGACTTTTTATGCGCCTGAAGAATCGCCCGGCAGTCTTGCGATGTCGGCGCCAGAGGCTTTTCAAGCATCACATCTTTGCCGGCCAAAAAGGACTTCTCCGCCGCCCAGCGGTGCAAAAAGTCCGGAACAGTAATAATAACCGCGTCCACCAGGTCTCCTTTTAGCATTTCATCGAGCGAAGTAATCTGTTTTGTTTCCGAAAGTTTAAAGCGGGTCGCAAGCAGATTCATGCGTTCCTTGCTCGTATCACAGATCGCGGTAATGCGCGCATCCTCGGGTATCTTTACAAGTTCACTGATATATGAGCCGCCGCGATGCCCGGAGCCGATAATGCCTATCCTAACTACCTTCTCTGTAGATTCTTGCGACATGCTTCCTCCAAAAATTAGATTTATTCTACTAACGTAAAATGCAGCGTCTATACTAACAAAACCCCGCCTAAAGTCAACAAACGACTATCTCATGCTTTCCTGTTTTAACCGGCTCAATAGAGATGCGGCTATTATCAATAATTCCTTTAACCGCTTTTCCATCCAGCGTTAATGTCCCTCCCTGTATATATGGTACGACCACACGCGCCGTCGTACCGGCTGGAATCTCAACCAGGATTTTAAACATTTTTACCGTTCTTTCATACTTTACAGAAACCCGGCCCATTGCCGTCGGAACTATTCCAAAAGCACCGGTCAGATTTCCCGGCCGCGGCCAAATCAAGATCTTTTTGAAACCGGGCTCCAAAGGTTCAATTCCCAAAATTTTGCGCGGCAAAATATTCGCGGGAGCCGCTCCCCAGGCGTGATTCCAGTCCTGGTTCGGCTTATACTTATTGTCCCAGGCTTCAAGGGCTATGGTCGTGCCTACCCTTTCTATCATATGAGTCCAGCTTCTGTCAGTGTCCGCGGTCATCAGCGACATTGCCTGACTAGCCTTCCCGTTATCAAAAAGCGCTTCCATCAGGAACTGCGCGCCGTAAACACTGCAGGCCATCCCGCGGGTTGAGATAAACTCCGTCACCTTTTCCCTGCGCTCCTCCGGTATCAGTCCGAACACGAGAGGAAACATATTCGAATGGAGGGAACTGTGAGTGCTTCCCTCTCCGTCAACAAACAACCTGGTTTTTTTGTCAAAAAGCTTCTCATTCAGGCTTTTCACGGCCGTTTCAAAGGCCGCTTTGAAGAGAAGCTCATCTTCAGGCTCTTTCACCGCTTTGGCAATTTTTGCCATAAGCTCAAGCGCCCTGCAATGAAAAGCGTTGACCACCGTATTCACGGGCCTCATATCATACCCGTCGCGCTCCGCGGCAGGCCAATCAACAATGTCATGTATCACACTTCCCCACCCGGCGCTGTCAAAATGAACGGCCCTCTCGACCTCTTTAGGCATTGCCGGCTCAACGGTGCTGATTAACCCGTCCGCGCGGCGCAGAGCATAGAGTGTCTTGGCTTTCAAATCCGGGTAGAACTCCTTGACGCTTGAAATATCGCCGGTATACAGATAATCTTCCCAGGCCATAAAAACAGAGAACATTATCCACTCGGTAGGCCAGCAGGCGCGGAGTATCAGGGATTCATGCGTGTAGCGCGGAAGCGTGACATCATCTGTGCAGCAGTACCATCCCAGCTGATTTATATATGCATCCGCTTCATAAGGAAGGCGTTCCCTGTCGCCGTCAACAAATATCCCGCAGAAACTGGTCGCCTTCATAGTGTGCTTGCACATTTCCCATATAGCGTTGATTCTCTTATCTGAGCATGTAAACGTGGCGGCATTTTCATCAAATGGATAGAAAGCGGCAACCTGGCGGATGTCTTCCGGCCTTAGCTCCGGAGCGTTCTCAACTTCCGCATAACGGAAAGGCATGACCGGCCCAATATTATCCGGCATAAGCCTGGCGTCACGCGCAGGAAGGGGAACGGCATAAAGCAGCTGCCCTTCTTTCAGTGTGAATTCGGATTTTTGATACCTTATACTTGCGCCCGGGCTTCTGTTCACTCCTCCGCTTACGGAGAGAGCTTCACCCAAATGAACCGTAATAATCCTTCCGGCCTCCGGAGACTTGAACTCAAGTTCAAGCCCCGCAAAGTATGCCCTGCCAAAATCAATAAACCAATTCCCGTTTTCAAGCTTCACGAATCGTTTGGGCCTGTGTTTTTCCTGCTTTATGGCTTTGGTTTTTACCGTAAGCCTGTCGGAGGCAACGAAATTTTTCACAAGTATCCTTTTTTCCATTTCCTAAAGTGACCTTGAATAGCCTGCCTCTCAGTATTTTCCGTATTTCCTTGCCGTATCATACATTGCCAGAACATTCTCAGTTGGTGAATTGTCCTGAAGCTGGTGTGTTGGAGCAAAACAGTATCCACCGCCGGGCATCATAACTTCAAGCGTATGGCGGCAGTATTCTATTGTCTGTTCTGCCGTGCCAAACGAAACCGGGCCGGCGGTGCTGATACAGCCGTGAAACGCAAGCCTGCCTCCAAATTTCTTTTTCAGATACTCCGGCGACATATTGGCCGCTTCGGGCTGGAGAGTATCTACCACCTTAACGCCCATTTCAATAAAATCCTCGTACGCCCAGCTTGAGGAGCCGCATGTATGCACCATGACCGGGAGGCCATAGCTCTTTGCCATATCAACGAGCCTTTTGTGCAGAGGTTTTATATTCCTGCGGTAGAGCTCAAGGCTTATCATAGGCGCTATCTGGGTTCCAAGGTCCTCTCCCATCCATACAAAATCAATCCCGCCTTTTGACGCCTCTATCATCCGCCGCACTATCTCAAGTTCACCGTCAACCCTTCTCTTTGCCAGCAACAATCCTGCGGGCTCATCCGTCATAAAATCTATCAAAGTCTGTTCCATGCCGCGGAGCATCCCGTTTGTATTGATAATATCCCCGAACCCCGGGCTGCCAATGCCTACCGCGTAATCTTTGAGCCTCCCGCACTGCTCTTTTACGCCGGAATAATCGAAGTTGTCAGGATCGGGGAGGGGCCACTCAGCCACTTCTTGTTCGGTAGCGTCTTTGAGAGGAAACTCGCAATAATCCCAGTAGCCTCCGCTTTCATTCTGCACCCACCGGCGTCTTACCCCGCGGTTGTCGGAAACCACGCCCCGTTCGGGGAAATCCTTATGCAATTTGGGCCCTTTATAATCAGAAAAAACCCCTCTAAAATCCACCCCAAGCGCCTGAAGCAATCCTTCCCCATCATCAGCCTTGAGTTTAAAATGTTCCTTTAATCTTTTATCAATCCCCGGGTTAGCCTCATAATTCACAGGCACTCTATCCGGAACTCGGCTTGCAAACGCCGTTAAAACGCGTTCTTTCGAATTCATTTTTCACTCCGTGAAAATGATTACACTGATTAGGATGAAGAGATTACGCAGATTATTTCCAGCCTTCCGTCATCCGACCGCCTTTATCAGCTGGTGATGTTTTATTCGTACTTTAAAGGTTCTCCGCCATCCATTTAACTCTCTTCTCGTTATGCGGCCCGAGGACTTCGTGCGCCCAGTAGGTATAAATATTGATTTCTTTACGGCATTTCATATGGTTGTAAGCCGCGAAAACCGTGGAAGGCGGGCAGATACCATCGGCCAGTCCTACAGATACCATAGTTTTTGCTTTTATCATCGGGGCGAGGTTCATCCCGTCAAAGTAGCTCAGGGTCCTGAAGATCTGTTCCTCCTGCTCCGGTTTGAATCTCATATAATTATTTAACTCAAGGTAAGGGTTGCCCGAGGCTATCTCCACCGCCCGCCGGTAATGGCAGAGGTACGGAACATCGGGCATTGCGGTTTTTACCAGGTCGCCTGCAAGAGCCGCAGCCGCTATAGAAAGTCCTCCGCCCTGGCTTGCGCCCATAACCCCTATCCGTTTTGAATCAACTTCCTTTCTTGTCAACAAAAGATCTATCGCACGCAGCCCATCCATATATACATATTTATAGTAGTAGGTTTCCGGATCAAGTATACCCTGAGTCATCCAACCGCTGAAATGGCCGGCGGGGTATTTTGCGTAATCCTGGCTCTCCCCAAACTGGCCCCGGGTATCCAGCGCGAATATCGTATATCCCTGCAATACCCAACCGAGCCAGTCGTAGACGAAACCCTTCCCTCCGCTATAGCCGTGAACGCATAGTATCGCCGGATTTTTTACGCTCCCGCGGGGAGCTACAAACCAGCCGCAGATACGCCCGCCTCCAAAACCCTCAAAGAATACTTTATAAACATCTATATTTTCCACGGGATAATTTACTTTTATGAATTCGGGTTTCAGCGGCTGTCTCTTTGACTCCGCAACTGCGTTCTTCCAGAAGGCTTCAAAATCTTTCTCGCGTGTCAGTCTTGGTTTGTAGGTTTTTAGTTTTGCCAGCGGCCAGTCTATCAATGCCATATATCC
>JBAXDA010000113.1:0-5464 GCA_037141215.1 Candidatus Firestoneibacteriota bacterium
AGCTGCCCGACGGCTTCCATCTTCTGGGATTGAATTAACTGGGCTTCAATTTTTTTTCTTTCCGAGGTGTCTCTGGTAGCGCCTACAAATCCGATAGGTTTATTACTCTCATCCAGAACCACTTTTGTTTTTGACTCATACTCCATATAGTTACCGTTCTTGTATTTGATATTCTCTTCAACAAGAAAAGGCTCAAAGCCCTGCGGATTGCCTGCAAGCGCCTGCTCTATTTTTTTTGGAAATATTGTCGAGAGTTTTTCCCAGGTCTCCGGTGAAACCATTTTTTTCATGCTCTTTCCGATATATTCCTTGGGGCGCAGGTTCCTTGCGTCAAAAACGGAAGGGCTTATGTAAGTATATTTTAAGTCCTTGTCAATCATCCATATTATGTCTGTCACATTGTCGGCAAGAAGACGGTATTTTTTTTCGCTTTCTTTGACATCTTCTTCAATCTGTTTACGGTTGTTTATATCTGTAATGGTCCCGATTAGTTTCACAGGCTTGCCCTCCTCATCAAACTCAAGCCTGCCCATACCGTGAACCCAAAGTTCCTGTCCATCGCTCTTTCTGACTATTTTATATTCTTTATCAAATCTCTTGCGTTTCCCCAGTACTTCGTTTACTACATAAGACCCCATTGTTTCTTTCCATTCGGGATGTATTAGGTTTTTCCAGCCCTCAAAAGAACGGACATAACTTTCATTTATACCGAAGATATCATCAAGTATTTTTGAACTCGTCCACAGATTTTTAGACAGGTCCCAGACATAAGTTCCTAAGCCCGCGACTGCCTGGATTTCTGTCAAAAACCTTTCGTTCTCCTCGTTCTCCCTAAGCACAGCTTCATTTTTTTTCTTTTCTGTCACATCCACGCCGGAACTTATAGTCGCGAGAATCCTGCCGTCAGCCCCTTTCTGCACCGTATTATGCCACTCTATGAGCCGCACGGCTCCTTTTTTATCCACAATAGGGTTTTCGAAGTACTTTACGGCTTTTATTTTACCTCTCATTATTTTATTGAAAACCCGTTTTGTCCGGATCCTTCCCTCTTTTGGGATAAAATTATCAAACCAGTTTTTACCTATTATTTCGCGGGGTTTTCGGCCAAGTAGTTCACAGCCTTTTCTATTTATGAACGTGACTTTCTGGGAGGGATCAATAACAATAATAATAACATCTGCGATATCAAGATAAATCCTGGTAAGGTCGCTGAAGGTCATCAGAACACCCCTTTAAAGCCTGTTTCTCCAGTCTCAGTTAAAATATAACCCTTAATGCCAGTATTGTCAATAACATATACGAAAAAGCGCAGTTTTATTATGACTTTCTACCGGATAAATGATAAACTGTCAATCAGTAGGTTGTTGATCATAGCAGGCCGAGAAACCGTACTAGATCCTGCAATTTGCTTCCAAATTGCAGGCTACAGTCCCGGGACAATTATTAGTCGCGGGAATAACAGGCTGTTTATACTTGATGCCACCTCGGCTTCAAGCATAACAAACTGTTTAAGGTGTATATTAAATACTGTTTGCTTTAATGTACATTTTAAAACTGCTCACGGACGGTTTTTGCCTATAATATACGCGAAAACCGAGCAGGATATGTATTGCAAAATCCCTGAACAGTTTTGTAGGCTATAGTACCCGTGTGGGTATTTTCAACAGCCTGTTAGGAGGTTCAATATGAAAGACTTTTTAAGCCTTGTTAATAAACGCTACAGTTGCAGGAACTATTCAAATAAGCCGGTGGAGAGGGAAACCCTTCTCAAATGTCTTGAAGCCGCTCGCCTCGCACCCTCCGCCTGCAATTCCCAGCCCTGGAAGTTTATAGTGGTGGACGACAATCTTTTGAAGGAAAGACTTACTGCCGCTGCCTTCTCTGCGCCTTATACTGCTTCCTGGCCCGGGAAAGCGCCGGTAATTGTGGTGGTGGTCTCCGATAAAGGAAGTTTTATGGCAAGAGTCGGTAATATGATGAGGGACACCCGCTACTATCTTCTTGACCTGGGAATTGCCGTAGAACATTTTGTGCTCCAAGCCACGGAACTGGGCCTCGGCACCTGCTGGATGGGCTGGTTCAATGAGAAACAAGTTAAAGCGGTTCTTGGGCTCCCGTCATCGGCAAGAGTGGAGATCCTTCTGCCGATAGGCTATCCTGCCAAAAAAGAAACACCTAAGAAGGTGAGGAAAAGTATTGAAAAAATAAGTTCATTTAACCGCTAAACAATTGACTATTTTAGAATTGACAGTTTACGGTAAAGAGTCAAAAACTAAATTGTCACTGCCTATTTTATTCTGTTCCCCTTAATTCCTACCATAACTTCTGTGACCGGAATCTTTTTCCCGCTCGCTTCCAAGGCTTTCCGCGCCGCCGCTACGATGCCACCGCAGCAGGGTACTTCCATACGTGCAATGGTCAGTGATTTGATATTATTCTCTTTGAAAATCTCGGTAAATTTCTCGGTGTAGAAATCAGTATCGTCAAGTTTAGGGCAGCCGACAAGCACTATCTTCCCTTTAAGCAGGTCCTCGTGGAACTTAGCATAGGCAAAAGGCACACAATCGGCGGCTATCAGAAGATCCGCGCCGTCAAAGTAGGGCGCTGCAGGAGGAACCAGGGTTATCTGCACCGGCCACTGCCGAAGCTGCGACTTGTCCGCGGCTTTTACTTCCCCGTACTTGCCTTCACATCCTTCTTCTTCCTTATCTTTGCCGCCGCTCTCCCCTGTCTTGCCCTTTCTAAAATCCTTCATTGCTGCGCCCGGACAGCCGCAGGCGGAGTTGGAATCAACTTTCTTTCCTGCTTCAAACTCGACAGGGATATTGTTCTTCTTCAGATAATCCAGCGCTATCTGAAGGAACTTATGCTCGCCATGGGATTTCAGATGATTCAAATGCTCCAGGATTGTATTCTTTCCTGCTTTCACTATATTTACCATAACTTTTGCTTCGTCATAAGGCGCGGCCTCTCTTTCAACCACGGTCAAAGCTCCCTGCGGGCAATGACCTACGCAGGCGCCCAACCCGTCGCAGAAGAGATCGCTAATGAGCCGCACCTTGCCGTCGATGACCTTAAACGCGCCTTCCGGGCAGTTCGGAACGCACTCTCCGCAGCCGTTGCAGAAATCCTCGTTTATTTCTATTATTTTTCTCTTTGCCATACTCCCCCCTTACATAATGATACGCATCTTGTATCACTTAAACACTTAAAGAAAGGCGGGGTTTAGCTCCGCCTTCCTTTTTACTTTTTATTTGCTTTCGCCTCTTTTCCCCAGCTGTTTATCAAACATAAAGAACCCGCCGGTATCAGGTTTCACTATTTTAAGTTTCTCGACTATATAGGCTGAATTCTTTTCTTCTTCCACCTGCTCGTTTATGAACCACTGCAGCATTATCTGCGCGGGTTTATCGTTCACTTTCGCGGCAAGGTCATCAAGCGCGTTTATCAGCGCTGTTATCTTCTTCTCATGTTTCAGCACCTGTTCAAAACACTCAAGCGCGGATTTCCAGGCTGTCGGCGGAGCGGCCAACTCTTTAAACTCCACCTTTTCACCCGTATCATTAAGAAAACTTATGAACTTATCGGCATGGGTTTTTTCTTCCGCGGCCTGTATATCAAGCCAGCGGGCGATACTGTCCCAGTTCTTATACTTAAAATCCTCGGCCATTGCCCGGTATAGATAGGACGAGTACAATTCCGCGTTTATCTGCCCGTTTATTGCTGAAACCAGTTTCTTATCCATTTAATCCCCCTTTACAGCGGTTAGTTTCTTCCTGCATTATTGTAGTATATACAGGAAACGGAAGGTATGATTAATATCACATTAAAGAAAAATTACTGGTAAACAGCTTAATACCTCAAGGTTAGGAATTCTGGGCGCGGCAATTAAGACTGCTCAATAGCAGGTTTATGAGAAGGTCAAGAAGGCTTAAATTTTCGTCCGGTTTCAGCCTCTTCTTAGCGCCGGGGCCACATACGCCCTATTACCTTTAATCTGTTTGTCTTTCATATTAGAAAGGACAAATTTTGCTTTATCCAGGGGAACTTCAAAAAAAGTGAATTTATCATGCATAAACAACTTGGTAATCTGCCGGGTGTCTATTCTGGCTTCCTTAGCAATAGCGTCTATGAGTTCTCTCGGGGTCACATTCTGGGTCTTGCCAATGCTCATAAACATCCTGACCATACCCGGCGCGGCTCCCGTATTCTCAAGATCATCCTTATCATATTCTTCCTGCTTAACCTCAGTCCCGGTCATAAGCAGGAGAAGCGCGGCTGCAACCTCAAGAGAGCCGAACTCTTCATTCAGGACCATTGCTTCAACGGTATTTACATAACTCGACAGATCTTTTCCTTTTATGGCTTCTTTTATCCTGTCTACAAGCTGATTTTTCCTTATGGCTCCGACATCATCTAACGACGGAAGTTTCTGCTGATGTATCTTCGCTTTGGAGTATTTCTGTATATCCCTGAGTTTGTAAAACTCGCTCTTCCCGGCAACAAAAGTAAACGCTTTCCCTGATTTTCCCGCCCTTGCAGTGCGCCCGATTCTGTGCACATAGGCTTCTTCATCCTGCGGGAGATCGTAATTAAACACCACTTCTATATTGTCAATATCCAGCCCGCGGGCCGCGACATCGGTCGCGACAAGAATATCCACGGCGCCTCTTCTGAATTTTCCCATAACTCTGTCGCGCTGGGTCTGTTTTAAATCTCCGTGAAGCCCGTCAGCCGAGTAGCCCCGGGCCTGAAGGTGCTCGGTCAGCTCGTCAACCGCTCTTTTTGTGTTGCAAAACACGAGCGCGACGCTTACTTCATGAAAATCAAGAAGCCGCGTGAGAGCCTCTACTTTGCCTGCTTCCTTAACCTCATAAAACACCTGCTCAACATTAGGCACCGTAAGCTGTTCGTGCACAACTTTAATATGCAGCGGTTTCTTTTGAAATTTTTCGGTAAGTCCCAGGAAGGCTTTCGGCATAGTCGCGGAGAAGAACATCGTCTGCCTTTCCTTCGGCATTTTCCTCAGAATCTTTTCTATATCTTCAATGAAACCCATATCCAGCATTTCATCCGCTTCATCAAGCACCACAAACTTTACCTTGTCAAGTTTTATGGTCCCCCTCTCCATATGGTCCATTACTCTTCCGGGTGTTCCTATCACAATCTGAACGCCTAGGCGGAGAGCTTTTAACTGCCGTTCAATCGGTTGTCCGCCGTAGACCGGCAGAATCTGAATTCCTTTTTTATATTTAGAGAGCCTCTTTATCTCTTCCGCGACCTGAATAGCCAGCTCTCTGGTGGGACAGAGCACTAAAGACTGTACCGATCTGTCCCTGAAATCAATTTTCTCCAGTATGGGAATCCCGAAAGCGCAGGTTTTTCCCGTACCTGTCTGAGCCTGACCGCAGACATCTTTGCCTTCCAAAAGAGGCGGGATAGCCTGAGTCTGAATGGGAGAGGC
>JBAXDA010000114.1:0-5449 GCA_037141215.1 Candidatus Firestoneibacteriota bacterium
GGCGGAGAAGGTCAGCGTATCTAAAAATATTAAGTTTTACTGCAATATCGCCTGCAACACACATTCCTATGGCAATTGCCTCTCCGTGGGTGTATTTTTTGTAATTCGTAGCCGCCTCTATGGCATGCCCCACCGTGTGTCCAAAATTCAGCATTATACGGATATCTTTCTCGTCACGCTCGTCAGCGGAAGTTACTTTCGCCTTTATTCTGACGCAGACAGGGATCACCTTTTCATAAACAGCCATATCATAAGAAAGCAACCTCTCCGTGTTAAGTTCAAGATAATTAAAAAGAAGAGGATCCTGTATTACCCCGTATTTGACTGTTTCCGCAAGCCCGGATCTCAACTCCCTTAAAGGCAGACTCTTAAGGCAGTCAATATCCATATATACAAGCTTCGGCTGCCAGAAGAGGCCGATGGAGTTTTTGGCTTCTCTAAAGTTAATGGCCGTCTTCCCGCCGAGCCCGCAGTCAACGAAACCCAAGAGGGTAGTGGGCAGCTGGATGTAATTGACGCCTCTTTTGTAGGTTCCGGCAACGAACCCGCCGAGATCTCCCGGGACGCCGCCGCCCAGCGTAGCCACCAGAACTTTTTTGTTCTGGTATCTGTCAAAATCATACAATCCGTGCTGGATCTTTAAAAACGAAGCAAAGCTCTTGCTGGCTTCCCCGGAAGGGAGAACAGCTCTGCCGGTATCGCTAAAGCCGGCTTTTTTCAGGCTCTCGGAAAGCGTCTTCCCGTAAATTCGGTTAACGGTAGAATCCGTAATAACAAATACATTCTTGCCGAGGTTAAGGCGTTTAAAGGTTGAGCCGGCATCTTTGAGGATGTTGCGGCCAATGATAATTTTGTAGGAGCGGTTTATTTTATTGTTTAACGCCACATTTATCGTTGTCAGCATATTTCCTCGTAAAGGGAGAAATTATGAAATTACTTCAGTCCTTCAGGTTTTCAATATTTCAAGATTTGGTGTTTTTAAAGTCTTCACCCATCTTAACCCGCTCAAGTATTGGCGGGTGCGAGGCGAACCAGAAGACCACCAGCGGATGAGGATAAAGAAAGGATTTATTGTCTTTTGAAAGCTGCACCATACTCTGTATGTAAATCTCGGGATGCCCGGCCATATTTATCTCATAGGTGTCGGCAGTCACCTCAAATTTTCTGCTGATAATATTTTCAATAGGAGCCAGAAAAAAGGAATAAACCGTGAGGATAATCATTATAAAGGGAAGTCCCGCGATATCCGAGATATCCGAGATAGAAGTGAAGTTTGTATTCACAAGTCCGGAAAAATTATAGGTAAGGTAAACCAGCGCCGTCATAAGGAACGAGCCGGCGAACCCTAAGGCAATGCCTTTAAGCACATGATGATGCTTCCAATGACCTATCTCGTGAGCTACAACCGAAGCGACCTGCTCCGGCGAGTTTGACTTTACCAGCGTATCAAAAATATATATGGATTTTTCCGGGCCAAAGCCTGTAAAGAAGGCGTTCGTGTGCTTTGAGTACCTGCTTTCATTTATCATAAAGATTTTCTTGACATGAACTCCGGACTTCTCCGCGACTTCCCTGATGGGCTTGGCGTATTTTTCATCTTCAAAGTTTGACTTTTTATAGAATATCGGTAGAATCAGGTACGGGTAGATAAATGTTAAGAAAAGGTCAAATACCAGCATTACCACAGGGAGAAGCCAAATCCAGACGGTATAATTCCAGTGCCTGAAAACATAGTAGGCAACAGGAACTATGATTATCATGAAAACCAGGCTTACGGTGAATTGTTTTAAGTTGTATATTAGCCAGTCCTTTTTAGTAAGATTTGAGAAGCCGAATTTATGTTCAAGGATATAATTGAAATAGAATCTGAAGGGCAAATTTACCACGAAACTCAGGAAATAATAGATAATAACAAAAAAGACGACCTGGGCGCTGGCAAGCCCAAAACTGATGCCTTTGAGCGAACCCGAGAGGGCTGCTGAAAACCCGGTAAAAAAGAAAACGAAAGGAAAGAGCAGGTCAACTGCCTTCTGAAGGACTCCTATGCCAAAGCCCCGCCGCATATATTCCGCGCCTTTTTGGATCTCCTCAGGCGTGAAATATTTGGAGGCCAGTTCTTCTTTTTCAGGGACGGGTTTTCCCTTGTAGGAGAGGTAAATCATTACGCCCCTCAGAACAACATATAGAACTATTAGCGATACGAATAGTGTTTTCATAGTTTTAATTATATTGAGAATGGTTGGGATAGTCAAGAACTAAAGGAAGTCAGAGGTTTTCAAACTGTAATGTAATATTAATGAAAGAGGAAAGTATGGAAGGAGTACGATAGGCAGCAGACTTGAACGGAAGGGGCAGTCAAAGCCTTGTAATTATTACAACCTACTTTGTTTTCTTCACGGGCGCAACCTTTTTCCCCTTATTGACGCCTCCCGCATGCTCATCCAAAGTAATTGTGGCCGAAAGCCTGTGAGTGTCTCCGATATTTCCCGCAGGAGCATAAGAATAGTCCACCTGGTAGAGGAAGAGTCCGGGAAGTTCACCCTTGTAACCCAACCCCGCGGTTAAACCGGCTGCGTCGTAACCTATCTTATACCCGAGCCGGACACAGAACCTGTTATCTATTGAATATTCCACGCCAAGATTTTCAGAGATAGTCCCGGAGTCAAAGGGATAATATGCGGAAACTGCGGCGAGCAGGTCTTTCTCCGACTGGACATTGAATTTTACGGAGAAACCGCCGCGGAGAGTCAGTGGAAGCGAGTCGCCGCTTATTGCCGAGCCAAGATTTGAAAGGGCTGCGCCGAAAATAAAGTCCTTAGCGCCCAGCATGTCCAGCAGGTCAGGATTGCTGTAAAGGATGCCGCCGTCAAAGGCCAGTCCTGAGATTGAATCAGTATCTATGCTCTGCATCGCGAATTTTACATTGGCGCCGAACTGAAACGCATCATTCAGCTTGTAAGCTATGGTTCCCGCCACCGCCAGGTCAAACGGGGTAAAAGTTCCTATTGCGGCTCCAAATCCTCCGCCCGTAGTCTCGGTGGTTTTGTCAATGGCGCCGTAATTGAGATAGATAACATGTCCGCCGATCTTGAGTTTGTCAGAGAGAGGATAAGCAAGGGCAATGTATTCGTAGATACTGGAATCCCAATAGAACATATGCATAAAAGAAAACTGCGTGTTCTCTATATTGGCAATACCCGCAGGATTCCAGTAGGAGGCGTTTGCGTCATCCGCTATTGCTACAAATGTTTCTCCCAATCCGACGGCTCTTGCGGAAGGGGCAATTCTTAAGAAAGGAAGAGCGGAGGTGCCTGTGCCGGCATAGAGAAGAGAAGCCGCGCAGAGCATCAGTACCGCAAGAATAACTCTGAATCCCTTGAACATCATATCCTCCTTGAAAGAAAAGCTCAAAGCAAGAGCAAGAACAGAATCTCTTCCAAACTTCATGCGGACTAGACCTACCAGTATCGAGATAAGTATACTATATCGATATTTTCATGTCAACACGGCAGAAATCAGGTGGCGGTAAGGTAAGCCTGTGTTTTTGTCGATATTATGGTATAATAATAAAATAGTTTTGGGCAAGAGGGGGATTAAATGAAAAGAGCAATCTGCTTATTGTTTCTCTCCGTAATTATGCTCCTTCCGGTAAAGCTTCCTGCGCAGGAAGATGTGCTAGAAGATTCCATCCTGCAGGAAGTTGAAGAGGTTTGGAGCACGGATGTCAAGAAGACTTTTAATATCCTGCTGAAAATAGGAAAAGTAATAATAATAACCCCAAAAACGGCAAACCCGGAACCCCTTGCGGCCGCTCCTGACAAAGACTACGGCTTCATCCCTTTCAATAGAAGTTATCTGGCGAGAACCTATTATAATTACCGTCCGACTGAAGCCGAAAGAAAATTTGAAGGCTTAAAGGCGTTTGCTTCACCGGGGGAATTCGAACCCATAACTTTCTGCCTTTACCCGCTGGAGAGTTCGAAACTCAGCATTTCGGTTTCTGACCTTACCGGTAAAGTTGGGACTATACCTTCACAGAGTATTGAGATAGGAGCTGCAAGGCATCTGCTCCACGCCTACGCGCAACAGTTGTATGAGGTGCGCCCTGAACTTATAAAAAAAGGCGGGGAAACTGACTTAAAAAAAGGCGTCAATAGGACCATCTGGCTTACTTTGAAAGTTCCCGAAAAGGCAGCCGCCGGAATATATATCGGCGAGATAACGCTTAAGGGCGGAAAGAATGCTTTTAAGACGAAACTCACTATTGAAGTGCTGCCTGTCAAGCTTCTTTCCAATCCGAATTTTTCCGTAGGCTGGTACGGCATGCCGAAAGATGATGTATATATGAAGGACGCTATTGACCATGGCTGCAACGCCGTTGATACCGGGCTGGAGCCGAAAATGGAATATACTGAGGGAAAAATAAAACTTGATTTCACCGGGCCTGCAAAACGCGTGGCACAGTTGAAAGAACTCGGGCTGGAGGGCTATACGCACCAATTTTTGACCCTGGGCTATGCGAATGATTTGATTAACACCTACGGCATTCCGGAGTTCAGCTCGGAATTCAATAAACTGTACAAAGAAATAAATGCTCAGATGGTTAAATGGTATAAAGACAATAAAATAAAAGTAGCTTTCTGGCTCGTTGATGAGCCGCGAGAAGATGTGCTTGAATCCTGGAACAGGCATCTTAAAGAAACCCTCCAATATGTCAAGCTTGCAAAAGAGGTGCCGGGACTGATAGCGCTGGTTGACCCTATGGGTGACGAGAATATGGGAGTCGATTATACAGGGTTCTGTGATGTGCTTGATGTGCTTGCCACTCATTCTTATGATGGTTCAAAGAAAATGCTCGCGAAATGCAAAGCGGGGGCAAATGCCGAGCTCTGGCTCTATAATTCAGGGAGGACCAGGATGAGTTTCGGTTTTAATCCCTGGAAATGGCATGCGAAAGGCCGTTGGGAATGGGCCTATGCCTGGGGCTGGACCGAAAAAGTTTCGCTGAGTTTCAAATCCTGGAGCACCTATGGAGGCGGAGATCCTGCCTGCGGGATTATCTACCCGAGCGCGGAGGGACCGCAAAAAACCCCTTCCTTTGAGATGTGCAGGGAAGGCGTTGATGATTATAAGTATTTATACACGCTTGAGCAGAAGATAGCGGAGGCGGGAAAAAGCGGCAAGCCGGAAGCCGTCGCTGCCGCAAAAAAAGCACAGGCAATGCTGGATCTGATGGACAAGCAAACCCCTGATTACCCGGTAAGGACCGGGGCTGAGGTGGATAATTCCGAGAAGGTTCTGGATGAATGGAGATATCAGGTGGCGCAGGAGATAATAAGGATAGACAGGTTGATAAAGTAAAGTTCGTAAGGTTCGTAAAGTTTGTAAGGTTCGTAAGGTTTAAAGTTTAAGGTTTAAAGTTGAAAGTTGAAAGTTATCCGGGGAGGGA
>JBAXDA010000115.1:0-5397 GCA_037141215.1 Candidatus Firestoneibacteriota bacterium
TATTGTGTGTTTACCAAGAGACATCATCTTTACATTGATTACAGTCGCTTTAGAAGCGCCCGTGAAAACATAGTCCGAGACGGGAGCTGCCGCCGAGTCTGAATTCCCAAAGGTAACCTGGTCGGCATAGGAGCTTGCTTCCGCGCCGGAGCCCAGCAAGGCCGATACAGTGAGATTAAATCTGCTGTTTGCAAGCACCGCCTTAGGCGCCTCTACCTTGAGAGAGCTTACGACTCTCGCCCCTACCGTTGTGGTGAGACTGTTTTTCGCAACATTTATCGCGTTCCCCGCAAGATCCTTAACACCCGTAACAGTCACGGCCAAGGTGTGCCCCACGACAAAGGCGTAGCCGGTGATTATAGTTTGTTTTTTTGAATACTGAAGGGTCACGGTTGAAGGAGAAATATCTATCAGTGTCGCCCCGTCATAAATAGCATAATTTGCCTTGTTGGCGGCATCTGGTCCGTTGAGTTTCTCGCTAAATTGAACAGAGAGCGCCGTGTCATAGCCGGTAAGCCCGGTAAGTTCCGGAGGAGTAGCGTCAGTTACCGTGTAATACACGGAATCAGTGCTCTCCCCTGTGGTGTTGCTTACTTTGACTAAATAGCTTCCGGGATCAATACCTGCCGGAATAACGACATTGCTGATAGCTGCATCGGAATCCACGCTAAAGTCGTAAAGCTCGGTTACGGGCAACGAATAGAGTTTTACCGCCTGAACATCGTTTGCTTTTTTCTCGCCGAAGAAACCGGTTCCCGCGATAGAGATAGTATTCGGAACTCCGCTGTCCCCGCTTGCAGGAGAGATGCCTGAAATAGTGGGAGGGAGTGCGGGTATTTTTACCCAGACCTGAAAGCGATAAATATCCTGGCCGGCCGAACCCTCTGTTATCTTGATAGTACCGGGAGTATAGGTTTGGTTCTCAAATTCAATATTGTAGACTCCCAACTGAGATGTCAAAGTGCCTTTATAACGCGCTTTTCCGGGATTATTAGGATCAGCTTCCACTTTAACTTTAAGCGTCAGTCTCTCCGCGCCATTTTGTGCGCTCTCCACAGTCTGTCCGATATTGGATAATCCGGTACTCCCCAGGTTAGTAATGGTGGCAGGCGAGGCATTTGCAGTATATAGATCCCAGCCTATGCGGCTGCCGGCAAAGGTAAAACCATCCCCCATCTGACCATAAGTATTCTTAAAGTCCACCTCTGCATAGTAAGGCAGATCATACGATTTTACGCTCTGTATCCCGAAAGGAGCCGTAGTAACATTAAGCTTTAAACTAACTTCGCCGGAAGCGGACACAATACTTGTACTGCCTTTTGAAGGATCTATGACAGACCAGACCGAAGGATCAAGACCGGAAGCAGTCCACCCGTTATTCAGATCAAGCTTCCAGGGATCAGGTTTTACTTCAATTACAACGCTTGCCGTGTGCGAGCCTAGAGTGCCCGTAACAGTTAACCTTGCCTTGTAAAACCCGGGAGTCGAATACTTGTGAATCGGGTTGCCTGCGGTGGAGGTGGTGCCGTCGTCAAAGTTCCAGAGATAGCTTATGCCGCCGCCATTTTTATCGCAAGAACCCAGAGAAGAAAAATGCACCGTTAGAGGCGCCGCTCCGCTTGTTGTATCCGCAGTAATTATAGCTTTCGTGTTGGTTACAACAACAGTGATAACCTTGCTGTTGACGCCTGTGGTTCCATCGGAAGCAAAAAGAGTAAGCGGATAGCTGCTGCAGACGGTGCCTGAAGTAGTAGCCCAGGAATAAGCCTTATTTGTTATGGTCCCGGGCTGGTCCGTGCGTTTGTAAATATATGTAGGATAGCCGTCCGGATCCGTACAGTTGACATTAAAGGTCAGAGTGTCCCCGGGAAAAACGGTTTGATTGGACGCATTCGCTATTATCGGCCGTTTGTTTATGTTTCCTGTGCCCTTGTAGATATTTACGGCTGCCGGGTTGCTGCCTCCGGCTGCGTTATAGGCAACAAATATTACCGTAGTCCGCCCGATAGGAAGATTCGCGTCCCAGGGGACGGTTATCAGATAGTTGCGGCCGCTCGTGTTTACTATTGTTGTAGCAGGATTACCGTAGAGCAGGGTTGCCTTGATAGAAACGATCGCGCTGCCTGTAAGGGTATAGGCATCCGAGTCTGCCAAACTGACATCTACAACAGTATCCGAGCCGGTCGTCTGCGTTATAAGCGCGCCTGTTTTCATGAAATAGTTTACACTGCCGCCCGTAACCGAGTTTTGCTTGATAAGCGTAAGAGCCGGAGGAACTGTCATTCCTTTTGCCATTTGGATCATATTTTTCAAGTGGGAATATTCGTCATAATAATGGAAATCATAGTTAGCGCTGTTTACTCCCTGTATAGAGCCGTTACCGAAAGAACAATAGGCGATATCCTGTTTCAATTCGTTTTCATAAGGCACATCATAAGGCAGAGAAGCTCTCCAGATATATAGAAGCGTAGGAATGAAATATCCGTTCCTCTTTATTTCTTTCTTTACTGCCGTCGGCAGAGAGCCTCCTACCAAAACCAACTTTGTCAAAGCTCCTATCTCTGAGCCCGAGGAAGACATTGAATTGAAAAAGACCGGCCAATACGCCTTAAACTGATCGTTCATATAGATAGCGTCGTCATCTCTGTAATAGGTGTGGACCGGACCGGCTCTTAGACAATTAGAGAAAAAATAATTTTGTTCAAGACTAAGACTGCCCGTATTTGCAATATCCGAAGCCATGCCCGTAGTTGATTGGCTCGTATAATTGACGCCAAACTTCTTGATATCCGTTGTAGTGACCGCGCCGCCGGTTGAGGCAAAATAGCCCGTAATGAGATCCGCGGTTGTCGAATTGCCGTTTGTCTGATAGTTCGGGCCATAATAGGTTGTGGATATGTAACTATGCGGCGTGTTCGAGCTCGGCATATTGCTGTCAAGACTGAAATATACATCATCCCAACTGCCCGCATACGGAGTCGCGCCTGTCTTATAAAACAAGTACTGCCCCGGTGAGCCCGCCCCGTCATAAGGATATTTTCTGGAACCGGCAGGGACCACCGTCAACGACCCGATCTGCCCGGGAGCTATCAGGTTTACATCAGTAAGCGGAGTTGCGTCGGTGTCCCACAATTTCCATAACGGATCCGTATAATAGGGGTTTGTTATGGTTTGCGAGAACACCTGCAGCCCCGGCAGCAGAAGGCAGAACATCAGCGCTATTTTACCGTCAAGTTTTTCATGTTTAATCCCCTCATGTCCTGCTTTTTCTGTTTCTTATTTTGATTGTTCTTTCTTTCCTACTATTGGTTTTTTATTTGACTTGCCCTTGCTAACTGCATCGTCCGCTCCGAGCTTAATTCCCACCGAGATGCGGTGCGCTTCTCCCAGGTCTCCCAGAAGGCTGAAGTTATAAGCCAGTTCTCCGACGAAACCTCCAAGATCCTGCCTAAAGCCCAGTCCAAGATTCAAAGAATCCGAATCAGAGAGCAGAGCATAGCTCCCTCTCAGGAAGATAAAGTTGCCAAGATTCAATTCCGCCCCGGCGCTGCCTGATATTTTTGAACTTGCCAGGACATAATTTATTCCGACCGCAACAAGCAGGTCTTTCTCTTCAAATGCCGTGAATCTGCTCGAGCCGCCTATTCTCGCCCCCATGGGCGCATTGTCCATGCTGACCATGCCTATATTATATATGAAAGCTCCGACCTTCACTCCATCTATGCTTGTGAGTATACCCGCATCCGCCAGTACTCCCGTAATCGTAAGCGTGTCAATGCTCTCAAGCGCATATTTTATGTTCACCCCCAACGAAAGCTCGCCGAGTCTCATCGCGCCGGACAACGCAACCGCCAGGGAACTCGGATTATAACTGCCCGTTCCTGCCGCAAAATCTCCCGCCAGGGTCTCGCCGGTTCTTCCTATGCTGCCGTAGTTTAGATAAACCAAATAGCCGCCCAGTCTAAGATTTTCTCCGACAGGCAGCGCAAAGGAAGCATACTCGTAGGAAGTTTCGGCCATATAGATCATATGCAGGAGAGAGAATTCAATATTTGAGAGCTGGGTAAGTCCGGCGGGGTTGTAGAAGGCCGCATTCGCATCATTCGCAACGGCAACAAATCCCTCTCCGAGTGAAGCGCCTCTGGCCGAGGGTTTTATTTTAAGAAAGTTTAAGGCGTCTGTGCCGGTGCCGGCATGCAGCGCAAAAGCTACTGCCAGCATTAAAAATATAAGCTTTTTCATATTTTTCCCCTGTCAGAAATCAACTCGTTATCTTAACGGTTTAATTAGTAGTGTATAGCAAGATAGCGTTCTTGTAAAAACATTTTAAGAAGCTTTTTTCCAGCTTTTTCTGTAGGATTTTGGTGCGGGAAGTGCTTGAAATAACATACTGCCTAAATTTGAAGATTTATAGAAACCTTTACAGGCTGCGGATTCACTATATAACTTCAAGGGATTTGAAGGAGTGCGGGAGACCAGAAAGAATTATGCTAATTCCTTCCTACCATAATAACAACGACCTGGAGAACTATATTCGCATAAACTCCGGCGAGGATGTCGTCAACCATTATCCCCCAGCCGCCGGGGAGTTTCTGGGACTGCATTATAGGGAACGGTTTCCAGATATCAAAAAGACGGAAGAGAATAAATCCTGCCGCTATCCATTGAATGCCATAGGGGAGAAAGGCCATTGCCGTGAGAAACCCAGCTACCTCGTCAATCACTACCCTATGAGGATCTTTTTCGTTAAAAACTTTCTCCGCCTTACCCGAGACATAAACTCCAAAGAAGAAGAGAACTGCCAGCACGGGAAAGTAAGCCGAAGAGCCTTGCAAGAGCAGGTACGGAAGGACCGCAAAGGCGGAAGCAAAAGTTCCGCTTGCAACCGGGATATAGCCGAGGAAGAAAACAGAGGAGAAAAGCTTTACAAGGAACTTCAACGCTTCACTCCAAAGAGCGCGGCTTTGTTCCTGTCAAAGAAATCGTAAGCCGAATAAATGGAATAAATCACACAGATAAAGGTCATTACCCAGGGTATTACATTAACAAAGGCTACAAAATTTTCACCCGCGCCGCCTCCCTGAATGAAGAAATCCTCCCAGGGATGAATAAATCTTGTAATATAATCCTGAAACGCGATTATGACCAAAATAGTTATGATGCTTGATATATGCCAGGCTGTCTTGTGTTTCCCTGTTTTCTCCGCCGCAATAACCGTCCCCTGCTGTGTAACCGCAAACATCCTTACCGAGGTAATGATAAGCTCCCGCGCAAAGAGTATTATGACCATCCAGGCAGGGATAAGATCCATCTGTACGAAAGAGACAAAAGCCGAGAGCACGAGCAGTTTGTCGGCAAGCGGGTCCATAAATTTCCCGAATTCCGTGACTTCTCCCC
>JBAXDA010000116.1:0-5379 GCA_037141215.1 Candidatus Firestoneibacteriota bacterium
GAATCGTCTGATGTCATAGTGTCAGACTCAAGCTCAATAGGTTTGTCTCTGTCCGCTTTTTCTGCAAAAACATAAGAGGGGCTGATGCTTAAAAGACATAAATTTCTGCGAGTTTATTCACGACGGGCTCAGGCGTCTCTAGATTAAACAGCGTCCAGTTCTCTGTGGCAAATTCCGACAATGAACTGCTCTCACTGTCTATATACTCTTCAAACGGTGTCCTCGTGAGAGAGGTGCCCGGTTCAGGCACAGGTGTTGCCTGGGACGGGAGAAATACCTCCGGCAATATTTCAAAAGGCGGAATATATTTTTATCAGTTGAAAGTGGGCAGTGCTGTTGTAAAGACCGGCACGGTCTCTTTAATAAGATAAAGACGGAGTGAAATTTGAATAAGTTAGTGATAGGTACTATAATTGCATTTGCGGTCGGCGCATATGCCGTACAACGGCAGGAAGTGGTTATTACAAATTCAAGCGTAAATACCCTGAGTAATTACCAGGTACTAATAAACCTTACCAACGGCAATTCTGATTTTTGGTCTTCTGTTAAGAATGATGGAGGAGATATAAGGTTCAGATACAAGGGAGAAGCTCCTGTTCCGTATTGGACAGAAAAATTCAACTATGCTGGTCAGCAGGCTTCAATCTGGGTTAAATCGAACTGCATTACTGCAAGTTCCTCTCTAACGATCTATATGGATTATGGTGACAGTTCTCTGAGCACACTAAGCGACCTGAACAATGTTATGGAAGCAGGCTTAAGATACTCTTATTATGGCGGAATACTATATCCTCCCTCATCCAATACTTATCTCGGAACGGGTGTTGATGCCAATTTTACCCATACTTCAGCAGTCAGTTCTCTCATAAAGATAAATCCAAATGATGATGCTTTTGCTTTAAGCAGCAATATCAGCGTAACCTGGGAAGGCTGGATTCTGTCTCCGAATTCAGGAACTCAGGTTGTTACTCTATATGCAAAAACAGACGATGCGGTGAGGCTTAGTGTTCCTGAGACGGCAGCTACTCCTAATATCAATGTTTCATGGGTAGACAGAGCTGAAACTGAGAATACTTGTACTGTTACAATAACCAATATAAACACCGTTAAATATGAATTTTACCATAGCTTAGCGGCGGCCAGTTCATCTGTAAAATTTGGCTGGTCTCCTGTGGGGGGATCAGGGCTGGTGTATCCCGTTCCAAGTGATTATTTAAGATGCAGGAAGCGTAACTATGAGAGCCCTACAGGTTTCGTTGAGCCGTCGGTTTCCTTAGGCTCGTTGTATGCAGTTAGAAATCTGAAAGGTTTCGTAGTTACACCTGAAGGAACAGGCGTTCGCAACATCTCTGTCAGCCTATACAATGCAGCTAATACTTACTCGGCTTCAACAATAACGGATATAACCGGAGGCTATCTGTTTGATCTGCCTTTTTATGGCTTGTGCACTCTTTCTTACTCCGGTTCCGAGTATAAAATGGGACAGCAAGCGCAGGATTTTGACTTTAAAGCCACAAATACACTACTACCCAATATAACTGCCTACAAACTAAATACGGCAGATGCGCCGGTACTGCTTGGCAGAATATTTACGCCGAATTCCACTGATTCAAGGTATAACACTGCAAAGTTCTTTGTACATAATAATAATGGGGAGCAAATAAAGCTTTCTGTTTACAGATCGTCAGGTACGCTTGTAAGAGAGTTGGTTTCTGTTTCAAAAACTGATATTCAATGGGACGGGACGGACTCTTCAGGGAAACTTGCTGCAGGAGGACTCTATTTTTATCAGCTTTCGCTTTCCGGAAATGTTATTAAGAAAGGCACCTTTACCCTTATCAAATAGGTCCTACTTTCTTACCCTAAAGATCAATCCGCAGCCTACACCGAAGAATATCAGATTACCAAACCAGGCAGCTAAGGCCGGGGAGAGAAGCCCGTTTACACCCAGGGACTGTCCTATGAAAAGCAGGTTGTTATATACCAGAACGAAAACCAGGCTTATTACAAAACTAAAAATTATACCGCTGTACTTTCCTGCGCCAAGTCCGAAAGGTATGCCTATTAGAGCCATGATGAAATTAGCGAAGGCAACCGAAATTTTAAAATGATAATTTATAAGTGAGTCCTTGTATTTCGCTCCGCTTGCTTTCTGTTTTGAAATGTATTCTGACATTTCCCTGAGGGTGTACTCTTCGTTATTCTTTCTGCTTCTTGCTATATCTTTAGGGGTGTCCTTGATCCTTACAGTAAGGGTTTTATATTTAGAAATATTTTCTGATATTTCTCCTGTCTGTGAAAGAGCAAATTCCCTTATTGTGCAGGCTGAGAAAACCCAGAAAGAGTTATCCCACCGAGCAGAAGCTGCATCTATCCTTTTAAAAATGAAGCCGCTCCTGTTTGCGTAGATAAGAGAAACATCATTCATAATACCCTGATCACCGTCGAAATGTTTGATATAAGCGGTCCAGTCTTCAAGGGACTTAAATGCAATGTTGTCGCGGATTACCTCGTCGTTATAGCCGCTTTTTAATATCTGGTTGAACTTCAAAAGCTTTGAATTGTAGTAAAGTTCTGCAGCAAACATTTCATGTATTACTATTACTGAGACGCTGATAAATAAGGATAACGCCAGAATAGGCGCGGCGATGCGCAGGAGGTTGAATCCGCTGGTCTTCATAGCTGTTATTTCGTTGTTCTTAGTCATAATATTCAAAGTGAAAAGGGTTGCGAGCAAAGTAGCCATAGGGCAGGTTTTTAGGGCAGTAAGAGGAAATCTGTAGCTGAAATACTTAAGGACTGTCAGCATAGATGCTTTATAGTCAAGCAGCGTTTTTATATCGTCAAAGAATTCGGAAACTAACATTACAACCGTTATCGCAATAAGAGAGAAAGCAAAAGTTTTCCCAAACTCAACTGCTATGTACCTGTAGATTATTTTCGGTTCTCTCATGTCTTCTCCGAAGCCTGATTAATAGGATTAACGAATGAAATTAAACGTATCAATTCAAAATCCCGCGTTAATCTTCTTAATCGTTTCCCCTAATCTGTGTAATCAAAGTTTTAGACTATTTCAGTCTAAAACTTTATCTTTTCGCGCATTGCAAGATAAAGTAAAGCGGCGCCTATAGAGCCTATGATAATATTCGGCAGCCACATTCCAAGCCAGGGAGATAGGGCGCCTTTGCCGGCCAGGACTTCCCCAACTACAAGGATAAAATAGTAAATAACTATCAACGCTAGGCTTATTATCATGCTCCAGCCGCTGCCTTTTATCCTTACCGATATGCCGAGTGCTATACCCGTAAGAGTAAAGGCCAAACAGGCAAAAGGAATGGCTATTTTCTTGTGAAACTCTATTCTTGCCCCGTTGCTGTTTATACCATTCTTGATGTATTTTGATATTTCCGTGGAAAGTTCGCCGAAAGTCATATCCCGGAGACCTTTGCTTTCCGGGGTCCTTGCCAGGATGCTGTTTATATCCAGGTCCAAGTCGTAAGTGTCAAAGCGTATGAGATTGTACTGCAAAGGATTTTCTTTGTTTATTTGATGTACACTCCCGTTAATAAGTTTTAAAATAACCCTGCGTTGTCCCTGATCGGAAGAAAGCAGCCCTTCAGGGGCTGTTATTGTGTAGGTCGGCGAGTTTTGTCTTTCCAGAACGTACACAGTGATATTTTTAAGCTTGCCATCTCTGCTTTTCTCGTCAACATAGAAGATAAAGCCGTCAAAGTCGTTGATAAATACTTTTTCTTGCAGGGCAACTGCGGCGCGTTTTTCCACTATTTTAAAATATAGTGTTTTAAAAGCATAGTTGCTTTTTGGAAGCACAATATCATTGAAGCCTATCAAAGAGATGCTGAGCAGAAGTCCAAGTATCAGGACCGGGAGTATAATCTCTTTTATATGAACCCCGTTGGTCTTCATCGCTGTAATCTCGTTGTCTGAGTTGAATCTTCCGAAGGCAAAAAGAACCGCGAACAGAATCCCCATCGGAACAGTGATGGCAATATATGCAGGAAGAATATAGAGGAAGAGTTGGGCTGCAGGGCCCAGACCGACGCCGTACCTCACGATTAGTTCTGAAAGCTCTCTGGTTTTATCAATGAGAAATATCAGGGTGAAAACGAGGAAACCGAGCAGAAGCGGTGCTGTTATTTCTTTGATGATATATCTGTGCACAATTTTCATGTTATCAATTATATAATAAAAGCCTTGTAAATGCTATAATTCAAATGTTGAGAGGATGCAGAGGAATTCGCATGAACAACAGTCAACCCAGGACTGCATATGAATTGAGGAAGGTTAATAATACTTGCCATAATGAAGATTCTTTTCGAGAAAAACAACATGCTTGTTAGAGCTTCCGCTCCTTTGATGTTCATAATTATTGAAAAATAAAGGGTTTTTATGATAAAATCTACAAATAAGGCTGGACTGAGCTTCTTGATAAAGGAAGGAACGGTACTAAAAAGTAGTGATATTTAAGAATATCCTATTTACAGACTTAGAGGGCTGGATTTGATAAATGTAATTCTACAGGTAGCATTAAACGCGGAAAGCGCTGAATAACACAAGTTTATTTAGAATATTATTACAAAACAGAGAGAACGGAGGATCGTGAAACACTATCTTGCCGTCAGAAAGTACGTCCTTCTATCCGCCCTTGCCGCTCTGTTTGCATTTCAACCTGCATTTTCATCCTCATTCTATAAGTATGACTCTATTTCTCCCGGGTTTTCCCCCGGTTCTATTCCTTTTTTAGACTTTGAGGCCGAACCGCGGAATAGAAATATGGATTATCCGGATAAGTACGGCGTATCATCTCTTACGGAGAGTTATTTCCTGGCGGAAGATATTGCAGAACTACTTGAAGACACTACCGAAAAAATCTCTCTCAGGCTGTTCTTTGAAAACTACGGAGAGGCGCTTGATTATGCCGGTGATCTGCTCGATTCCTATGTTCCTTTAGTGAATTATGATTCTATAAATGAAACCCTTCGGATGTACAACAATATTAAGAGAAAACTTACTTTTGATCTGCTTGTGGAAAAAGCCAATGCCGAAGCAACATTAAGGGATTCAATTCCTGAAGGAATAGGGAAAATAGGTTTTGACCTCCCGCTTGAATCCAAACTGGAGATTTCCGGTAGAAAATCAGTGACCGTTAATTATGGGAATTCATTTAAAACAAACCCGCCTGCAGGCACCACCGTCAATTCTGCCTCTGCGCCCGGGGTAACTAATGGCTTTGCTCTTACACAGGAGTTGCAGGTAAGACTTGCGGGTACAGTTGGAAAAAGGGTTACCGTAAATGTTGACTATGACGATACAAAACAACAACAGAGGGATATTTCTCTAATTTACAAAGGAGAAGGT